>CAYNQH010000008.1:0-13252 GCA_964399255.1 uncultured Methanosarcinales archaeon
GAAGGATGACCTCATAAAGGCGGCCCAGCTTTTCGCTAATCTCAAATACCCTGAGTTCAATAGGGAGACAGAATATTTCTCACTGCAGACAGGAAAATACTACCCTTTCCTCGGAGGGCATATATCATGCAGCGGAGGCTCATGCGTACCTACAGAGAACTACGAGCAGCATTTCAAGGAATATTTCAACCCTCTCTCTACAGCTAAGTTCGTGCAGATAAGAGGGAAGAGCTATATGGTAGGCGCGCTTGCAAGGATAAACAACAATGGCCAATTCCTCTGCGATGATTCAAAAAGGCTGATCAAGCAGTCAGGCATAAAATTCCCTAACAATAATCCTTTTGTCAACAACTTCGCCCAGATGGTCGAGACTGTCCATGCATGGCAGAGGTCCATAGAGATACTTGAAAGCCTTCAGGTCAAGAAGGAGGCTCCAGTGGATGTTTTTGTAAAGGCCGGCAAAGGTGTGGGGATAGTTGAGGCTCCTCGAGGCATGCTTTTCCATGATTATTCTATAGACCATAAAGGCGACATCGCCAGGGCTAACATAATAACCCCTACAACCCAGAACCTGATGAGGATGGAGGATGACATCAAGGCATGGCTTCCTTCATTGCTGAAGCAGTACAAACGCGAGAGAATAGTTGTCGAGATGGAGAAGCTGATAAGGGCTTATGATCCATGCATAAGCTGTTCTACCCACTTCCTGGACGTAAAATGGATATAAATTTCGTCCTCTTTTTGGGACATAAAAATCTTTAAATATTTTAGACAGTTCTTCTTTTAGGATGGTAAGAGGGAAGGTAGTTATAGACATAAGTGAAAGGGTAAGGGTAGATTCTGACGGACTAGAGAATGCACTTAAAGGTCTCGCGATAAAATCAGAGGATTCTTATGATTTTGAGGATCTCCTGAAAAATGCAGTTATGGCCCTTTATATTTTCCGGCCTGGTGGGGAGGAGAACTATGGAGGGGAAAAGCCGCTTATAGGCAAGGTGTTCCTTTCTCGTTTCAACAATCCAGACCCTGGCAAGGTGAATGTAGAATATAATCCTTCAGATCAATATGAGAAAAGATGGAAATATGTCCAGACCACCCTAGTTGTGATCAACCTAAGGAACCGTACATACTCTAGATCATGGGATGAAAGCTATAATGAGCAGTATCACCAGAGACCTGAGGTCCTGATGAAGGACACAGAAGAGGTGATGGGATCATTAGGGCTTAAATTTAAGAAATCTTGAATCGCAGAAAGATAGGATCTTAGATACATCCTAAATTCTTCTCAGGATATTCTTCACCTCTTTTATTATCTCTTCCTCATCGCCTTCCGGGGGTATACCGATTATCTTTATCTTGCCCAGCTGGCCTATCTGCTGCAATAGCTGCAGGAAGAAGCTCAGGTCAAAGTCATGCAATGAGACTATCTTTTTATCCTTAAGCTGGTTGATGTCTTCAATCATTATAGGTCTGTTGATACCTCTGACTACATCCATAATAAGGATATCCTTGTTATCCATCAATATGTCAGGAGAGTCGCATTTGATGAATTCAAATCCTTCAACGCTGAGCCTGTCAGCCAGCTTCTTTGCCAGGCTGTCTCCATCAACAAACTCATTCCCGAAACAGTAGATCTTCCTCATAAGCCAGATAAATAGAAATCTATTTATATTAATTGTGATTTTGTCCCTGTATGGAAAAAAAGGGGTTGATGTTTGCGCTATTTACAGCCTTAGTTAGCGGATTCTCCATATTCATCAACAAGTTCGGCGTTACTGGGGTAGACCCTTATGTCTTTACCGGAGCAAAGAACATTATTGTCGCTATATTCTTCTTGAGCCTTATCCTCATCATGAGGGACTACAAAGAATTGATCGGCCTTTCAAAGAATCAGTGGTTCAAGCTAGTCTTGATCGGCCTTTTCGGAGGCTCAATACCTTTCCTGCTGTTCTTCAAGGGGCTTTCTATGACATCTGCAGCGATGGGCGGCCTTATCCAGAAGACTATGTTCCTCTTTGTCACGGTTGGAGCGATCATCTTCCTGAAAGAGAAGCTTGAAAAGAAGTTCGTAGTGGGGGCAATCCTCCTGCTTGCAGGCAATTTCTTCCTGCTTAAGCTTAACATGGTCAGCTTCAACGCAGGTGACCTGCTTATACTTATCGCAACATTGCTCTGGGCTGTCGAGACCTTGATATCCAAACATGTCCTCGGAGAATTGTCTTCCAAGGTAGTCGCATTCGGAAGGATGGGTTTCGGATCATTCTTCATAATATCTTTCTGGGCATCTACAGGAAAGATCGATTTAGTCTTCTCCCTTACGGCCCCTCAGATTTCCTGGATCATCCTGACTTCGGCATTCCTTGCGGTATATGTTGCAAGCTGGTATTGCTCCTTATCTTATCTTAAGGCAAGCGTCGCAACAAGCATATTGCTCATTGCGAGCCCGATAACAACCTTGCTTAACATAGCTTTTTCAGGGGCTGGGCTCACATTAGGGGAAGCGTTCGGCATGATATTCATCCTCTTAGGTGTTATGATGGCTGTAGGGCTCCAGGAGATTGTTGAGATTTTCTCGCATAGGATAAAGCTGAGGGCTTGAGCTTCTTGTTAATCCTGCTGTTCTGTATGTTATTCTGGATTTTATAGAGCTCAAAAAATTTACCTTGCTTATTTACCAGCTCATCAAACCTGCCTTCTTCAACTATCCTGCCTTTTGCCATAACTACTATCCTGTCTGCATTCTTAAGAGTGGAAATACGGTGGGCGATTATTATCAATGTCTTGTCCTTCAGCCTCTCGATGCTTTTCTGTATCTCCTTTTCGGTCTTGCTGTCAAGGCTGGATGTGGCTTCATCAAGGATCATTATCGGAGCGTCCTTGTAGACTGCTCTTGCTATCCCTATTCGCTGCCTTTCCCCTCCGCTCAGCCGGTAACCTTTCTCTCCGACAGTAGTGTTGATCCCTTGAGGCAGTTTTCTTATTACACTATGGAGGTTTGCTGTCTCAATCGCCATTTTGAGGCGCTTCCTGCTCTTCTTCAATGAGGAGAGCATTATGTTATCCATCAATGTCATGTTGAACATCTCAGAGTCCTGCAGGACTACACTGATATTGAGGGTTATGGAACTGTTTTTATATGCCCTTATCTCCTTACCTCCAATCATTATCTTCCCTCTTTTAGGGCAGTACAATCCCAGCAATAGTTTTGCTAAGGTAGATTTTCCGCATCCTGACTCTCCGACTATTCCCACAACTTCGTTCCTTCTTATCGAAAGGCTGAAGTCATCGAGAACGGCCTTATCCTTATAGTCAAAGTGAAGTCCTGAAAATTCTATGCTCCTCCACCCTCTTGGGATGTCAGGCCTTCCATTCTCTCTGTCTTCTGTCTCCTGGCCGAGAAGGGTCATGAACCTTCCAACTCCTGATTTTATCTTTATGAACTCGTTCATGCTGTTGCTAAGCGTGTCTATCGCTCCGCTCAGCCTGCCGAAGTAGCTTGCATAGACATATATCGAGCCGGCAGTTATGATCCCCTGAAGCGCATCAAACCCGAGCAGGGCTATGAAAGATGCGTAACATGCTGCACCAAATATCTTTAGTGACTTTGTCTTGACCTGGTTGACCTTTACAGTATCCAGCCAGGTTGTGTAATACATCTCTTCATCATCTTTTGTCCTTTCCATGAATGCCCCCTTCATCCCGAGGGATTTTACAGAGACCAGGTTTGAGGCAGATTCATGTATCTTATCTGAGACCATTTCTTTCGCTTTGTTGAGGGCGTCCTGTGTTATGCTGATCCTCTTGTTCATATGGTATTCTCCATAGAGGCATACCCAAGTATAAACGATCGCGAAGAGCGCGTATTTCCAGCTGAGCGTCAGGAAGATTGTCATGCTTCCTGCTATCCCTGTGATTATCTCCATGCCTTCATTGGCGAACTTCTTCATAGCTTCATAGACCTGAGAGCTTCCGTTGTTTATCTTCTCTATCTTGCTTCCTGACCCTTCTTCATCATGCCATTCCAGCTCGAGGTCTATCATCTTCTCCATAGCCCTTATCCTTGCTTCTTTCCTTATCTCTGCTGAGATCTTGTACAGCTCAAGCTTTGCCACCATCCTTAGCCATACCTGCACTATGCCCAGCACAGTTATTGCACAGAGCAGGAGATAGAATGCTTTCAATGATCCTCCTTTGTAATTCAGGAAGAAATCTATTATCTTTCCTACGCAGTAGGCGATCGCAAACGGAGCCATGCTGCTCGATGTCCTTATTGATGCAAAGAATATGAACCTGGTTCTCCTGCCTTCAAGGAAATTCCAGTAGTCAGAGAGAAATCTAACTAGAGAGTATAGTTTTGAGGAGCCCATATAGTATACTTTGTTTTTGAAGTTTATAAGATTATATTTTGTAAAATAATTATTTAATGATATATATTACAGAATACGAAAGTTTATAAATAGTTCAAATCCTTATTAGGTATAGGCAAAATAGAGATTCTACTAGTTTTTTTGGTAAAACTTATAAATTCAGGCTTCCTAAACCTTCTCATGAGACCAGAACAATACTTCTTCCGTTATGCTTGGCCATGCACCGAAATCTTGCTCCAGACAAAGAGGGTGTCTCAGGAAAGGTTTGACAATCTTAGGGAACTGGCTGAAGAGGGAGAGACCCCTTCGAGGGAAATTCTTGAAGATACCTATAAGGGAGCGTTCGAGAACCTGAAGAAGATCGCACAAGAGCTAAAATTGGATTATTGGGATATCAGTGTCATAAAGAGATATTTCATAGGCAACTGGCACAACGAGTTCATCAATAATGGGGGTGGCACGTTCGGCCATGCCCCTGAACCTATGAAAGATATGTGCAGGATCAATATAGGCATAGTAGAAGAGATAGGGGACAGGTTTGTAACGGTCAAGTTTGGCACCAAGCAGAGAAGGTGTTTTAATATCTATAATCTCCATCTGGAGAAAGGCGATAAGGTTAGCATGCACTATGCTTATGTGATTGAGAAGGTAATATGATTCTTTGGGCCTTATCCTTTGGATCTTTTTCTTTTATCCTTCTCATTTTATCCTTCTTTTTTGATAATCTCATTACAAAAGAGATTTATATGACCTCTAAATATCCCAAGGATTATGGGCATAATAACTTATATAATTCATGAAGGAAGGTCCTTGCCTGGTGAGCTTGTTGATTACGGCAAAGATGGCACTATAACCGTGAGGACAAAGAATAACCTTAAAAAAGAGGTTGTAGGCCAGACCCTGGATGTTAAGCTCGCTCCAGGAGGCGACCTGTTCTCAACGAGCTCCCTTTGTAAACTTGTGGGTGTCAAAGAGGAGGAAGACTCTGTTCTCGCCTATTTCTCTTTTGAGGCAGATAATAAAGAGAAGAGCTGGACTGTCGAAAGGTCGATAGAGATATTGAGGCCTCCTTCATACTGCTATGATGCGATATGCGATTTCAATTCTTATCCTGGGAACCAGCCTCTTGTCTCAAGAGTGCAGGTTGTTTCATCTGAACATGGCAGGCCTAAGATAGTGGACCTAACTCTGGATTTCAGGCTTAAGAATATCCTTGTCAGGAATGTTTATCATTATGATGATGAAAGTTATACCCTGAGATGGGAGACGATAGGCGGAGATCTAAAATCCCAGAAATCAGAGTATAATTTTAATAATCTCGGTGAATTCAGGACAATGGCCACCTTAAAAGGTACAGTCACTCCAGGATTTTTTGTCCCTGATTATTTTATGGGGCGTGTAACCTCATTCTCGATGATAATAAGCATGAGGTCGCTTAAGGAATATGTTGAGAAGATGCCTCTTACTTTGGAAAGTATTAAATGAGGATATTCTGTCCTGATAACTGGACAGAGATTAATAAAAGAAAAAAATTATTTCCTCTTCTTGGAGGCTTTCTTAGCTTTCTTCTTTGCAGGCCGATTCTTGGCTGCGCTCTTCAGAGGGTTCTTGATGACGCCTTCTCTGATCTTTACTGTGCTGATGCCAAGCACCTTATAGAGCCCGCACCATCCTGTGAGCGCAGTTATCAGAGAGACGGCTGCGAGGATGTAGAATATCCATGCCAGCACTCCCTGGAATGAGAAGCCTACCAATAAAAGTATGACTCCTACAACTGCTCTTATTCCCCTGTCTACAGGGCCTTCATTCGGTTCAAATCCCATTTACTTCACCTCTGATGATTTTTGCCATATCTTCAGCGCTTGCAGCGCGTCCTTCTTAGGTATCTTCTGCACTACAAAACCTCCTTGCACAAGAACATAATCCCCTACATCGATATCTAGCTCGGCAAGCATAGCCTGCCTCTGTTCATTCCCATAGTCGACAGTCGCAAACTCTTCTTCTATTTTTGTGACCTTTCCAGGTATCGCAAGGCACATTATTCTAATGTTACCTCTTTTATTTTTATATCTCTCCCTTCAACCACTTTGGGTTCTGCTCCGCATTCAGGGCATGCAAAGAGCACCAGATCATGATGCCTCTCTAATATTTTCGGCTCTCCTTTATATCCGCACGAGCATTTCACTCTTGCTTTTCTAGAGACCACTGAAATTTTCCAGTCAGTCATATCCTTAAGAACTTCTTCGACCTCTTCTGCAGGCAGATGCGCAAGATCTCCGACCTCTACTTTTAATGCTTTTACCCTGCCTTGTTTCTCAGCATCTCTTATTATCTGCTGTGCAATAACTGTCTCATGCATAACAATAAAACTTATATATGAGTTTATAAACCCTTTGTTTTTGAATCTTAAAGGAGGGGTATCATGCGTGAAAAACATGATCTAGATGCAGAATTTTTGGACTCTGAAGAACCAGAGGATATTGATTGTGCAGAATATGACGAGGAAGAAGAAGAGATATAATTTTTTTTATTTATTCTTGCTTATCTTTCTTAGCTCTTCATTGACCTTAGTTAAGAATTCTTCAGGTTTCTCCTTGAACTCGCCATCTCCTACTACTGCATCCATAAACTCTTCTGAGGTCATCTTCCTCTGCTTGAATGCGTAGACATCAAAGTACCACTTGCCTTCTCTGTTCTTATAAACTTTTGTCCTGCAGTCTCTTCCGTTTATGTAATCCATGAGCAGCATAACCGGTCTGCCTAGTTTTGTCTCTATGCATGCTTCAAGGTCAGGGCTTTTATCTACTGTGTGGAGGTATGCCTCCCTTAACCCAAGCCCTCTTGGTATGGCAGTCTCATAAGAGACCTTTGCAAATGCAAGGAGGATATCTTTAACAGATTCTGTAGGCTCAGGCATTATCTGATATCTTGAACTGTCGATCTTTTGGTATAACATATTTTCTGGGAATAACATTTGATTTATAAAGATTTCTGTATGTAACCACTTCAGAGGGGTAGGATATCTTAAAAATACAAGAACAACTCCTGGGTATTTAGACCATAGCTTTCAGTATTAGCAAGCCTGCACCGCTTATTACAAGAAGGGCATATATCTTCTTGTCCCAAGCAAGGACTTTCTTGCCGTCAAAGTTCCAGATAGGTATCAGGTTGAACAATGCGAGCCATGCATTGATCATCACCCCGAAGCTCCCGATCATCCCTAATATCCCTAGAGGGAATAAGTAAAGCAGGATCAGGAACAAGAATGCAAGGGTAATGTTAGCCAATATGCCTGCTGCAGATATCGCGCCGTTCCTCTTAACACCTACAGGTCCTCGTATGAAAACTGCGCCTGGCGCAGCAAGTATCGCAGCAAAGAACAGTGCAAGCAGCACTGCAAATGCAAGCATATTGTCAAATGCCTTGAATTCTGCTGAGCATCCATAATGCTGTGCAACTATCTTGTGAGACATCTCGTGAAGTATGAAACCTGCGCCTACTGTGAGCGCAGAAACAAGGAAGCTCTGTGCAAAACTAAGGTTCATGCTTATGCCTTTCCATCCTCCTACCATGACAACAGCAAAGGCGAAGCTCAGCATTATCCATGCTTTTCCAAGCTCCTTCCATTCCCTCTTTGATGTCGTGAATGGGCCTATCCTGTAGATCGAGTTTCCATTATGGTTGTGGGTTATGACTCTCATTTGATTGTGCGCTTAGTAGATCATTCCTGTTTTTTTATCTTTGTCACAAAAAACCCTTCAGTGTCATTGTCCTGAGGCCATATCCTCAGGCATTTTGAGACTTCTTTGTTGTAGGACTTCCCTTCGAATTCCATAACTGCCTTGCTTCTCTTGATATCGAGGTCTATCTGCTCTATCTTCAGGTTATCATAAGTATCCAGCAGATGCGAAACAACTCCTTCATCTTCCTCTGGTTCGAGAGAGCATGTGCTGTATATCATCGTGCCGCCTGGCTTGAGTATGTCAAAGGCAGTCTTTGCAAGCTGGCGCTGCTCTCCTGCTATCTTCCTGATCATGTGAGGGTTCCACATGCTGATCGTCTTGAGGCTCTTCCTTATGGTGCCTGTTGCAGAGCAAGGGACATCTGCAAGGATCCTATCAAACATCACTCCAGACTCCTTGAAATATCTTCCCTGCATCTGGGTTATCAATATGTTGCTCACTCCGCATCTCTGGGTGTTTATCCCGAGAGCAGAGAGCCTCTTATGATCTATATCATTAGCTATCAAGACTCCAGTGTTCTTCATCATCTGCGCTATCTGGGTCGTCTTTGAGCCTGGGGCTGCACATAAATCAAGTATGACCTCTCCTGGCTTAGGCCCAAGGACTACAGGGGGGATCATAGATGCTGCCTCCTGCACATAGATATACCCAAGGATGTGCTCAGGCAGGTTGCCTATATCAAGCCGCGTCCCTTTTATCCAGAATCCCTCTTTGCACCAAGGTACTGGGGTGAGCTGCCAGTCTTTCTCCAGCCTCTTTTTCAGTTCAGGCACAGTGATCTTGAGGGTATTGACCCTTATGCTTTTCCTAAGCCATGAGAGAGAGATCTTCCTGAATGTCTCAAAATCTGTGAGCTTGCTGTATCTCTCTATGAATTTCTCCTTGAATTCTATATCTTGTGTATGGGGTATAGGCTCTGTCATATTGAATCCTTATTTTACCATTAATCTATGCCCCTTTAAGTATCTTTTCCTTGATCTGCCTTCTGGATGCAGGGGATGTTTATTATTTAAAAGTTTTTAAAAAGGTTTTAAAAAGGTTTAATAACAACTTCTTATTGTTTAACAGCATGAGATCGATAAAGGTGGGGGATTTTGACCTTAAAAGCACAGTAGAGTGCGGGCAGTTCTTCAGATGGAACCTTATAGAGGGTCATTATTATATCAATTCCCGTGACAGCATAATCAAATGCAGGCAGGAAAAGGATGAGCTGTTCTTTGAGGGGGTCTCTGAGGTGTTTGTCAGGAGATTTTTTAGGCTTGATGATGACCTTAAAACCATAACCAGATCCATAAACAAGGACAAGCTCATAGGGGAGGCGATAAGGGAGTATTACGGCCTGCGCCTGCTCAGGCAGGACCCTTGGGAGTGCCTGATAAGCTATATCTGCTCTGCAGCTGCCAACATCCCTAAGATAAAGATGAATGTTGACAAGCTCTCAGAGCATTTCGGCAGGCCTGTAAGCTGCGACTGCTATGATTCGCACCACTTCCCCCATCCCGGCAGGATAGATGACCTTAAGAAGATCAGCGCCTGCAAGGTAGGATTTAGGGCAGGCTATATCCATAATGCGAATAAGGTGGCTACAGAGAACTTCTTCATCAAGCTCAAGAGCCTTCCTTACGCTGAAGCTAAGAAAGAGCTTATCAAGCTGGAAGGGGTCGGAGAGAAGATCGCTGACTGCATCTTATTGTTCAGCCTGGAGCATATGGATGCTTTCCCTATAGACACCTGGATAAGGAAGGTAATGATAAAGCATTACTTCAAGGGCAGGAAAATCAGCGATGCTAAGATAAGGGACTTTGCAGCCTCTTACTTCGGCAAGTATGCAGGCTATGCACAGCAGTATCTATATTACTATTCCAGGCTGAATAATGTTTGAGTTAATGATTGTTTGATGATTGTTTGATTGGGGGTTTGTCTAAGATGAAAGGAATTTATTGTCTTATAATCTATCTCTCTTCTGATAAAAATATTAAGATAGGTGCTCTCGGCCTGACAGGATTCAATAAAGGATATTATATATATGTAGGTTCTGCGCTGAATAGCCTGGAGAAAAGGATCGCAAGGCACAGGTTAAGCTATAGATCAAATAAAAAGAAGATGCATTGGCATATAGACTACCTGCTTGAAAAAGCGAGGATTGTTGATGTCACTATGATAGAGACAAGCAAAAAATTGGAGTGTGTGCTTAGCAGGAAGATAGCGAATCTTGCTGATTCTTCTGTCAAAGGATTTGGCTGTTCTGACTGCAGATGCAAAAGCCATCTGTATTATTTTAAGAAAAAACCAGAATTGTTATATAGCTGATTCATTTTCAACATCTAAAATGAGAAAAGAGATATTCTTGGTATTGATATTTTGTTTGTTAGCCGTTTCCAGCTGTGCAAACAGAGGTTATAATTATTATACACAAAAAGCATTAGAGGAACAGGATGTTTCTTTTTGTGATGAGATAGAATATGCTATTTTAAAAGGGGATTGTTATGTGCAGACAGCAATAGAAACGAGCGATCTTTCTATCTGTAAAAGAATCAAAGCGGTGAATAAGACTGAAGAAGAACTTATGATAAATGTTTGTTATCTTAAGTTTGGAATAAATAAGAGCGATGTTAATGCTTGTGATAATATAACTCTTCCTGGTGGGTTAATGGTTAAATGCTACGCTCATTTTGCCAAGCAGTTAGGGGATTTAAGCATATGTGACAAATTGGAGAATGGCTCTCATAGGGAAATCTGTTATGATCAAGGAGATATTGCATAAATTTTTCCACTCCCCACTGGACATCCTGCTGTAACTGATTTAAATAAGCATTCTCTCCACTAATCCATGATAAAGAACAGCTTCATCTTCCTGGATGGCATCAGAGAAGGCAAAGAAAGATTAATCTGGAAGCAATGTGATGATTGGGATGATTTTCTAAAAAAAGATCTGGATGGTATCAGAGGGATATCCAGATCACGCAAACTATTCTATAACCGGCAGCTCTGCATAGCCAAGAATAGGCTGTTTCATGATGATGCCTCATATTTCGCAAGACATTTCCCTTCATCACATCATTGGCGCCTTTATGAAGAGTTCAGGCAGGATGCAGTCTTCCTTGACATTGAGACAGACAAGAAAGGCAACATAACAGTCATAGGCCTTTTTGACGGAGAGAAAGAGATGAGCATGGTAGAAGGGATAAACCTTGACAAAAATGTTTTGATGCAGCAGCTAAGAAGATATAAGATGATAGTCACCTTCAACGGGCTAAGCTTTGACCTTCCGCGACTCCGCAACTATTTCCAGATAGGGTTTGATGTGCCTATAGTTGACCTTAAGCATGCCTGCCAGAAGTTAGGTTTAAATGGCGGCCTTAAGGCAGTGGAAGAGAAGCTTGGCATAGACAGGCCTCATCATCTGAAAGCGTATGGAGGGGATAATGCTATCGACCTATGGAGGGCGTATCATGCGTCTGGAGACAGGGAATATCTGCAGCTTCTTGTGGAGTATAACCGAGAAGACTGTGTCAACCTGAAGCCTATCGCAGATTTTGCTGTAAAAGAGTTATGGAACAGAATAAGGATAGATAAGGCTACTTCTTGATCATAGCTGCCAGAACATTTGAGAGTTCAGAAGGCTTGTAAGGTTTTCCCAGGAATTCTACCTGCAGCTCTTTTAGTCTGGTTGGTGTGATCTTTTCAGCGTATCCTGAAGAGAGTATTATAGGCACATCATCTCTTATGCTTCTTAGCCTTTCCACCAGCTTGTCTCCTGATATCTCAGGCATATTCTGGTCTGTTATGACACAGTCGAAATGATCGGGCCTGCTCTCAAACTCATCTATAGCGCTTATGCTGCTTGTGAAAACAGCAGGATTATAACCCAACTCTTCCAGGACCATCTTTGCCATCTCAGCTATCGCTTCTTCGTCGTCTATGAACATGATATTGCCTTTGCCTCTTTGTATCATCTCTTCAATGCCTTCCTTTTGCTCGCACTCTTTTCTGCAGATAGGCAGTATAACCTTGAATTCAGTGCCCTTACCTACCTCGCTCTTGACCTTTATCGCACCATCGTATGATCTTACTAGTCCATACACTATAGACAATCCAAGGCCTGTGCCTTTATCTTCCTTTGTAGTGAAGTAAGGCTCAAAGATCCTCTTGATATTCTCAGGAGGGATCCCGGGGCCATCGTCTCTTATGGTGAGGATTGTATAGTTCCCTTCCTGCAGCACAGAACTCAGGTCTATATCTTTGTCTATGCTGGGTTTTGAAAGGTAAACATCTTCCAGGGTTATGTCTATCCTTCCGTTATTCTCTCCGATGGCCTGGCCTGCGTTTGTGCATAGGTTCATGACGATCCTCTGCAGATTTGTAGGGTTTCCTAAAACCATTGATCCTGAATTTATCTCTGTGTTTATCTGGACTGTGGAGGGTATAGACATCCTGATGAACTTGGCAACTTCCTTTGCTATCGGAGCTAGGTATGTTGGCTCTTCTTTGCCTTCTGAAGGCCTGCTGAATATCAGCACCTGCTTCACGAGCTCCTTTATGCTGTCACCTGCCTCGGTTATGGCTTGTGCATATTCGGTTATCTTCTCCTTGCTCTTGCTGTCGACGTTATTCAGGGAAGCCACGGTCTGCTCTAGGAAAGGAGCATAGCCTACTATGGCTGCAAGCTTATTGTTGATATCATGCGCTATGCCCCCTGCAAGCAGCGCTATTGACTCCATCTTCTGCGCTTGGTTTATCCTCTCTTCGTACTTCCTTTTCTCATCTTCTGCCTTGAGCTTGTCTGTAATATCCCTTGACACGCCTACAAAGTATTTAGGCTTATTCTCCTTATCATAAAGCACAGTTATCCTTGTCTCTGTAGGCACTATCCCTCCTTCTTTGTGGAAGTAGTCCATCCTGAGATCTCTGGTTACAGGCAGTCCGTTCTCCAGACTGTGCTTCTCTTCGGCAAGGATTGCCATGGCTTTTTTGAATGATTCTTCTGTGATCATCTTCTGGGCAGGCTCTGCCATCACCTCTTCAGGGGTGTATCCGCGCATCCTTAGAGAGGAAGGGCTTATATACACTGCTTTAAGGGTGCCGAAATCCCTTACCCAGATGTGGTCGTAGCCGCACTCTGCCCAGAGCCTGAAACGCTCT
>CAYNQH010000008.1:13262-16896 GCA_964399255.1 uncultured Methanosarcinales archaeon
CTTCGCTCTCCCTCAGAGCTTCTTCCGCTTTCTTCCTTTCTGTAAGGTCTCTTGTGACTCCTATCATGCTTGTAGGTTTTCCCTCACTGTCATAGACTATTGTTGCGCTTACTTCCCCTAAGAATGCGCTGCCATCCTTCTTGGTGTGCCATGCCTCCATCCTAATAGGCCCTTTATCCTTTTTAGCGAGCAGTTTCGGCATCTCTTTTGAGTATACATCAAGTACATGCTTGAGTGATTCAGGAGTGAGCATGTCTTCAAGCTTCTGCAACATAGCCTCCTCTTGGGAATAACCTCTTAAATCAAGCACTGAAGGGCTTACAAACTTCAATTTCAGGTCTAATCCTACCTGCCAGACAAGGTCTGTGATATTATCTGTCAGAGACCTATATACCTCTTCGCTTTCTCTCAGCGCTTTTTCTGCTTTTTTTATGTCTGTTATATCGACTATGAACCCTCTTACGGTCTTTCCTTCAGGCTGTATAAGGCTATTGTCATACCTGACTATCTTTTCTTCTCCGGATCTTGTGAGGATCTTCATTATTCCTGTAGCTTTGCCTTCATCTTTTATCTTATCTAGGTAGAAGCCAAACCCTGGTCTTAGCTTTTTAGGCATAAGATCTTTTATGGTCATATTTTTGAGAGCCTCTAGGTCATAGCCAGAGCCTTTTTCGCATGCAGGATTTGCAGTCAATATCTTCCCCTCTTCCCCTTCTTCTATGCTATGGGAATATATCAGAGCAGGGCTGTTCTGCACGATATCTCTATATCTCTCTTCGCTCTCTCTCAAAGCATGCTCTGCCTTCTTCTTCTCTGTCACATCCAGGAACATCGCAGCCATCTTGCCTGGTGAAGTCTGGAATGCATAGACTTCGAAGGCCCCTTCTATCTTATCATCCTTGTAGGATATCTGTTCTGTCTGCCAAGAAATTCCTTCTGATGCAGCTTTCCTATACCTGATAGGCACTTCAGTATCCCTTAAAGGGGGGAAAGCCTCTTCAATTGTCTTTCCTATGAACTGGGAGTTATCCACCCTTAGGATTGTGTCTGCAGAATCGTTTGCTCCTGTGAATATGAGCCTTCCATCATCACTTAATGTGTACATATGGATCCCCATAGGAGAGGAGCTGATTATGCTTCTGAATTTTTCTTCGCTTTCCCTTAATGATTCTTCTGCTTTCTTCCTTTCAGTTATATCCCTTGATACCCCTATTATCTCTGAAGGTTTTCCTATTTCATCATATACTATGTCCATCCTTGATTCTGTCCAGATAGTTGACCCGTCTTTATGCCTGAACTCAAGTTCTATCGTCTGAGGCTCCATAGTTCTATTCGCTATGTTCTCTTTCTCTCTTTCAAAAAGTTTAAGGGATTTTTCTAAGGAGCTGGGGGTCAGGACCTCATAAATTGTCTGTTTTGTTGCCTCTTCAGTAGGGTAGCCTCTCATCTTCTCTACGGCAGGGCTTATGTAGGTTACATTAAGATTGAGGTCTGCAGTCCATATGACATCTGTTGCATTGTCTGCTAGCAGCCTATACCTTTTTTCGCTTTGTCTTACCTCTTCTTCTCCCTGCTTGCTCCTTATGATCACCCCTAACTGTGAAGAGAGGTTTTCTACCATGAGCTTTGCATAGTCTGGCACCTTATTGAGGCTGTGTGAGGAAAGGTTAAGGCATGCTATGGCCTTATCTTCATATTTTATAGGGATTATCGCTATGGCCTTTAGATCTTCTTCTTCTTTTTTCAGGATCTTAGGCGGCAGCAGTTTTGAGTATTCTGTATAGGCAGGTTCTCCTTTCATCACCAGCTGTGTGTTGAATGAGTCGGCAGCATAATAAGAAGTCTTTGCGATGAAATCCTGTGAAAGCCCTTTGTGAACTGATAGGACTAATCCGCCAGAGGATTGGTCGACTAGGTATATCCCTCCACAGTCCATCTCTGAAACTTCTATTGCAGCATCTAGGCATAATCTAAGGGCTTCTTCAATGGTTCTTGTCGAGCTTATCGCAACCCCCAGGTCTCTTTCTTTCTTCTGCAGGCTCTCGATCCTCTTCCTTTCTGTTATGTCCCTATAGTTTACGAGAATGCCCTGGATATAGGGATTTGATAATAAGTTTGTCCCTGTGCCTTCGATCCATACCAAAGAGCGGTTTTTGTGCCTTACCCTAAATTCAAGATTTATCTCTTTCTCAGGATTCTTAAGAGAGTCCATCAATGCATGGGCTGTCTTTGTCATGTCTTCCTTATAAAAATATTTGAATGCGCTCTGGCCTGTTACCTCATCAATATCATAGCCGAGTATGCTCTTGACAGAAGGAGAATGGTACCTCATTATTCCATGTCCATCTATGATAAGTAGGCCTTCTTTGCTCTTCTCTATCATAAGCTGGAATTTCTCCTGGCTTTCTTTTAGTTCAGTCTCCTTATCTTCAATTGCGCTAAGATCTTTGGCTATTGCGATCCTTCTTCCTTCAACAAGATTCTGCCCGAAGATGCCTATAGGGAATTCAGTGCCATCTTTTCTTACCCCTTTAATCTTGATTTCACCTTCTGGGTATCCTTGTGAGACTGATCTTTGCAGGTCATCTAAAGAATCCTTGGTAAAAAGGACCTTTATGTCCATACCTAGATACTCATCTCTTTGGTAACCGAACATCGCTGCGAAAGAATCGTTCGCATATTCTAAAAGGCCTGCCTTATGGGTGAAAACTGCCTGAGAAGTCATTTTTGCAAGGCTTGCCAAGGAAGCCTGTGTCTTTGCGAGCTTTTCTACTTTTTTCTGAAGAGCTTCTTTCTCCTGCTCAAGCTCCTTAATCCTTTCTTCTAGCTCTTTATTGGTCTTTCTAGAACTACTCATACTTCCCTCAGAACAAGCGCGAGGCTTGCTAAAACCCCTTTTATATACTACAATAGTTAGTTAAGACTACATTAATATTTAAGCCTTTCGCATAGTACCTGTTAATTTCCCCTCTTATTGTGCTCACCTGGGCTTTATCTTCTTAAGCTCTTCTGACAACTGCTTAGGGTTATAAGGCTTCTCTATAGCCCCTCTAAAACCATAATCCTGATATCTTGCCATTATAGGATCGTTTGAGTACCCGCTTGACACGAATGCATTAACCTCGGGGTCTATCTTAAGAAGCTGCTCAATGGTATCCTTCCCGCCTATACCTCCAGGTACTGTGAGGTCAAGTATTACCCCATCAAAAGGCTCGTCCCCTAATGCTTTTGAGTATTCTTCTATGGCCTTGCTCCCTTCTTCTACAGCGATAGGGTTATACCCTAAAATCTTAAGTATCTTGCTTGCGACATCTCTGACTATCTTTTCATCATCCATTATAAGGATCTTGCCCTTGCCTTTTTCTAAAGGGGTTTTATTTGATGCCTCTTTTATAGGAACATATGAGGAAGGAAGCAGGAACCAGAAAGAGGAGCCTTTCCCTTGTTCTGATTCAACATCTATTATCCCTCCGTGTTTGGTTATTATGGAGTATGATGTGGCGAGACCTAATCCGGATCCTTCCTGTTTTGTGGTGAAGTAAGGGTCGAATATCCTGTCTATTATCTCAAGGGGTATGCCTATGCCTTGATCCTCTACCTTTATCTTTACATACTCTCCATCTTCAATATTTGC
>CAYNQH010000009.1:0-9272 GCA_964399255.1 uncultured Methanosarcinales archaeon
TCAACACCTATCTCTGACGAGGATCTTCCTCCTGAAGCTAGGAACAAGATAGAAGAGACACTTACAGATGCCTATACAAAGGTAGATGAGCTCATAGAACAGTTCAAGGAGAACAAGCTAGACACTTTCCCAGGCAAGACCTTGAGAGAGACAGTAGAGCTCAAGATCCTGGAACTGCTGAACAAGGCGAGAAACAGGACAGGAGAGATCGTATCTCAATACTCTACAAAAGAGACCCATACGCTTGTGATGGTAAACTCCGGAGCAAGAGGTAAGCAGCTTAACCTCGCTCAGATGGCTGCTTGTGTAGGACAGCAGGCATTGAGAGGCAAGAGGATCGAGCGTGGATTCAGAGGCAGGACATTATCCTGCTTTGAGAAGGATGACATAAGCCCAGCTGCAAGAGGTTTCATAAGGAAAGGGTTCAAGTCAGGCATGAAGCCTCACGAGTTCTTCTTCATGGGCATGACCGGAAGGGATTCGCTGATGGATACTGCGCTGAGGACGCCAAAGTCCGGGTATCTCTACAGGAGGCTTGCGAACGCTATGCAGGACCTTAAGGTCGAATATGATAATACTGTCAGGGATGCTAACAAGAGGATAATCCAGTTCGCTTATGGTGAAGACGGCCTTGATGTCTCGAAGACTGAAGCAGGAACGCTCAACATAAAGAAGATAATCAATGAAGTTATGAAAGGTGCTTAGATGGTAGACGATGATATAATCAAGGAATACAGCGGGAAACTCCCACTTAAGGTAATAGAAGAGCTTAAGGAGAACATAGACCCAAAGACCAGCAAGAAGAAGGTGTCTGAGATATTCGAGAAGACCTATCAGGAATTCGAATCTATGAGGATGGAACCTGGAGAGTCAGCAGGGATCATATGTGCACAGTCTATAGGCGAGCCAGGTACTCAGATGACCCTTAACACATTCCACTTCGCAGGAGTCTCAGAGATGAACGTAACAGTAGGACTCCCCAGGATAATAGAGATCCTGGACGGAAGGAAAGAGGTAAGCACCCCTATGATGGAAGTATACCTCAAGAGCCCATTCAATAAAGGGAAGGATATAAAAGAGCTCGCGATGAGCATAAAAGAGACCACTCTTGCAGAGATAGCTACAGACTTTGAGGTAAACATGGCTGATTCTGTGATCCTGGTCAAAGTAGATATAGAGAAGATAAAGAAGATAGGCCTTACCCCTGACAAGATCGCTAAGAACCTTGACAAATCATTGTCTTCATGCACTATAAAAGCTGTTGATGAAGGCCTGAAGATAAAGGTCAACTCCAAGGAAGAAGGCCTTAACGAGGTCTATAAGTTCAAGGAGAAGATAAAGAATGCCCATGTATCTGGAGTTAAGGGGATCTCCCAGGTGCTTCCAGTAAAGAGACAGGATGAATTCCTCATAATCACTGCAGGGACAAACCTCAAGAAGGTAATGGCACTTGATTTCGTAGACACTACAAGAACTACTAGTACAGACGTCTATGAGGTAGCAAGCGTACTAGGTATCGAGGCTGCAAGGCAGGCGATAATAAATGAGGTCCTTAAGGTCATAGAGAACCAGGGTATAAACCTCGACATCAGGCATATCCTGCTCGTTTCAGATACTATGGTCAATTCAGGGAGTATCAAAGGCATAACAAGGTATGGTGTAGTGAGCGAGAAGTCTTCAGTTCTTGCAAGGGCATCTTTCGAGACCCCTATAAACCATATAATAAGCGCAAGCCTTGTCGGAGAGACAGACAAGCTCAATTCAGTTGTTGAGAATGTGATGATCAACCAGCCGATACCTATAGGTACAGGCCTTCCGGGATTGACAGTTAAGGTGAAGAAATAAAGATGGCAGAAGATATCATAGAAATAAAGAAGCTTGCAAAGACAGGAAAGCTGATTTACGGTATAGAGCAAGCCATAAAGAAGATGAGGGAAGGCAGCATTGAGAAGGTGTATATCGCCTCTAATACTACCGAAGACCTTAAGAAGGAATTAAAGCACTATGCAGGGATAAGCAATGTGACTATCATAGAGCTTCCTATCTCTAACATAGAGTTAGGTACGACCTGCAAAAAACAATTTTCGGTTTCTGTGCTAGGCTTGCTTAAAGGGTAAAGTGGCTAAGATAATCTACGATATAAGCTTGATCAAATATATGAGCCTATTCGAGAAGATTACTCATGCCAAGCTTAAGGATTGCTTTCTGGACGAGGTACTTGGAGTTCTGACGTTCATAGTGCAGCCTTCAGAGATAGGCAAGGCCATAGGCAAGCAGGGAGCTAACATAAGGCCTCTTGAACGCGCAACAGGCAAGAAGATAAGGATAATAGAGTTCAACGAGGATAAGATAAGGTTCATCGCAAACATGATAATGCCTCTTCGGGCAGCAAACATAGAAGAGAGAGAAGAGATAATCTATATAACAGGGCCTGACACAAAGACAAAAGGCCTTCTTATCGGAAGGAACGCTCAGAACCTCCGTAATCTCGAAGAGAATGTAAGAAGATATTTCCAAGTAAAAGAAATAAAAATAATCTGATTCTAACCTTGAATAACCTTATTAAGATATTCAGTTATAGTCTTACCTTCGCAAGGATACCTAAAACATAGGTCTTATCTTGCGCATTAGTCCTTATACTACTCCTCTTCATAGCCGGGCAAAGGTGGCCTCCTGCTTCTTGTGTAGTCAGGAACATAACAGGCTTCTCGCCAGAATATCCTAACCTCTTAATCTCATCAAATACTATCATACCTCCTTTGAGATCCAGCGAGGCCCATACCTGGTCTGATATTGCTTCGGATTTACCTCTCAACATCCCATATTCAACAGAAGCTTCATAGTCTCTAACATCTTTTTCCATCTTTCTCATCTGTCCACGCACAGCGTCTTTCTCCTGCTCAAGACTTTCTACCTCAGATAGAGATTCGCCATCTCTAAGCGTGACGACTCCAAGCACAAAAGCGTCGAAAGAATCACCTTTCTCTTCTACTATAGCAATAGCTTCAAAGGAGTATTTGCAGTCAGAACCTCATGCTTATCATAAACTTCCTGAGGAAGATCTGTTGGATATTCTCTCATATGTAGTATTCTTGCCATCTTTTTATCCTCCGATAAGGTTTAATCATAAGAAAGAAAAAATGCCAATCTATAAATCTTTCAGTTATTAATCACTATATAGTGGTTAAATATACTAACCCTCAAATTTAAAAGATATAGTAGCCATAGCGCAATATTCTGCAAAAAATGCGCAGGAACCTTCACAACCCAAAAGCTTTATAAATAACCTCTAAATCCTAAAGGTTTATGGGTAATAAATCTAACGGAATAAACGCAGGAACCAAGCTTGCAAGCAGAAGGAATGATGCAAGATGGAAACTGAAGAACTATAAAAGAAGGATTCTCAATCTCAAGAAAAAATCAGACCCTCTCGGAGGGGCTTCACAGGCAAAAGGAATAGTGCTTGAGAAGGTACAGCTTGAAGCTAAACAGCCAAACTCTGCGATGAGAAAGTGCGTAAGGGTACAGCTGATAAAGAACGGAAGGCAGGTCACAGCATTCTGCCCAGGAGACGGCGCGATAAAGCTTGTTGACGAGCACGACGAAGTCATAATAGAATGCATAGGAGGAGTAAAAGGAAGGGCTAAAGGAGACCTTCCTGGCGTAAGATGGCAGGTAGTGAAAGTTAATGACCAGTCACTACAGGCTCTGCGTGGCGGAAAACTTGAAAAAGCTAGAAAATGATCAAAGCATTTAACAAATGGAGCACTGAAGGGATCGAGGTTGAAGATCCAGGCCTTAAGAGGTATATCAACACTGATGCAAAGCTTGTCCCAAAGACAGGAGCAAGGCATGCAGGATTTAGGTTCCATAAGTCCAGAGCTTTTATAGTAGAAAGGCTCATCAATAAGCTTATGATACCAGGCCATAAGAGCAAGAAACATTTCAAGTCTTCTGGAAGCATAACTGGAAAATCACAGAATGCATATAAGATAATCGAAGACACATTCAAGATCATAGAGACAAGGACCAAGGAGAATCCTATCAAGGTACTTGTAAAAGCGATAGAGAATGCAGCGCCTAGAGAAGAGATAGTCACTATAGAATACGGCGGCGCAAGGTATCCTAAAGCAGTTGAGTGCGCTCCTCAGAGAAGGGTAGATATGGTCCTAAGGCTCATGGCACAGGGTTCTTACCAGAAAAGCTTCAACAGCAAGAGAACCATAGAGAGCACCCTTGCAGAAGAGATAATCAACGCTTACAACCTAAGCCAGAACTCTCTCGCAGTATCCAAGAAGCTTGAGATGGAAAGGCAGGCTGACAGCAGCCGTTAAGCTTAGAATTATCATAAAAAGAGGAATTCTTTAATCGATAAAGTGATATCATGAAGATAGACTACTCTAATCTTGAAAAAGGACTGTTGGAAAAAGCTTTGCTTATATTCAATTCTAACATGATAGAAGGGATATTTGTCCCTATAGAAGATACTCTAAGGCTTCTTGAACCAGGCCTAGCCCAGGATATTGGAGAAGGATATCCTGAAGAAATGAAAGACAGGATTTATTCAGGATTCCCTGCAGATAGGAGAGGAGAGGATTATAATGTCCTAGACCATGCAAAAGCGCTTGACTATGCTCTTGGTTACCCTACAAACATCCCTCTAACTCATGGGTTCATCTGGAAGATGCACAGCCTTCTCATGAAGACAGACTTTGAAAAGAGAGGGATAAGGCTGGAAAGCTATCGTGACTGCCAGGTATATGTAGGCAATCATGTGCCCCCTAATGTTGCAGTCGTTCCGATATACATGGAAAATCTTGTACAGGCTATCCAATCATTGGATGATGCAACAGAAAAGGCTACAGAAGAGAATATATGGACATTGCATAACGAGTTTCTATATATCCACCCTTTTATCGACGGCAACGGGAGGTCTTCAAGGATACTCCTTAATGCTCTCAGGAAGAGGCATGGCTTTGACCTGCATATTGTCGAGTATGAGAAAATAGAATCCTACTATAGGGATATTGAGAATTATGATTCATTAAGGGCAAGGAAAGGCCTTGATTTTATCCTCAAACATCCTTCTCCTTGACGCCGTAGATATAGATATACTGCCAGGCAAAGCCCTGCTTCCTTATCACTCCGACATTGAAACCCTCTTTCTTGAATATCCTGACTATCTCCTCATCTTTTGAAAGCCAGTGTATATTAGGGATGACATCAAAGAATTTATCATAATCCATGAAAACTATCTTAGCGCCTTTCTTCAGGCGCCTGTTCATATGCTGCAATACCCTCTCAACCTGCTGAACATAGCCTATCATCCCGACAGATATCACTGCATCTACCTTAGGCACAGTAGGATGCACCCTGTTGCCCTCAGGATCATGGATTATATGGACATGCTTATGGCCTTCTTTCTCTATCCTTCTTTGGGCTATCCTAACACCATGCTCAGAGCTATCTGTCGCATAGACCTTGCCTTTGTTCCCTACAGCATGGGCAAGCAATACTGTCAATGTGCCTACAGAACAGCCGAACTCAAGAACTTTCTTGCCCTTGATATCGCCGAGAAGCTGCAGAAGCTCCTTCTTCACGCTTGAAGGCAGCATCATCCCCTCTGTAAACAAGGCAAAGTTAGCGAAAAGATCATTGACCCTCACAATCATCTTAGGGTCATAGTACATCTCCAGAAGAAAGTAGAGAGGGATCCCTAAAGCGATAAAAGAAAGGCCAAGGCTTGCTGATTGGAGTGCGCCTTTCTCTTCAAATAGCCATACAGAGATCAGGAAAATGCTGAATAATACTACAAGTATCGGGCCTACTTTTCCGAAAGGGACCTTATAAGGTCTTTTAGTGTCGGGTTGCTTATACCTAAGCACTACAAGGCTTATCATGACGCCTGAATACATTATAAGGACCATAGGAACCAACAATAATAAGAGCGTTCTATAAGCATCAGGGGAAGATGAACCAAGCACCA
This sequence comes from uncultured Methanosarcinales archaeon, assembly GCA_964399255.1. Taxonomy (GTDB): domain Archaea; phylum Nanobdellota; class Nanobdellia; order Woesearchaeales; family CAYNQH01; genus CAYNQH01. The sequence continues at coordinate 5,987 of CAYNQH010000009.1, forward strand.
CAAGTATGGATGTCAATATAGTCTGGAACAATATCGCCATATAAGGTGTAGAATTTACAGGATGGATCTTTGCAAACTGCTTAAGGAAAAGCTTATCCTGAGCCAGGGCAAGAATAAGACGTGGAGCAGAGACTATCCATCCAGCAACAGAACCTATTATCGATAGGTATACCATGATAGTGAATATATCGACACCCCAAGAACCGTAATAGATCTTAGCAAGGTCTGCAAGAGGGGCTACACTCTCTCCGAATACCTGCCAAGGGACCACTCCCAAGGATATGACTACAAATGTTATGCATATGAAAGATATTACCCAAGTAGCTCTTGTGAGCGCCCAAGGCATAACTCTCTCAGCATCTTTGGTCTCTTCTGCAAGGAAAGTCGCAGTCTCCCATCCGAAAAATGTCTCGGCAATGAAGAATATCGTAACTAAGACTGCAGATATAGGGAAGATGAAAAAAGGAGTTAGGTTAGAGAGGCTGAACTTGAAGAAACCAGGTATGATCAGCCCCGTTAGTGTGCCAACAGTTATTATAGAGAATGTGACAAGCATAAATGCGCTCGTCTGCATCCCTTTATAGGCCATAAAGTTGAATATAAAGATGAAAAGCAGCGAGATTATAAGCTTTACAGACATAAGAGGAAAAGGAAGGAGATATTGTATAGCACCAACGATAAGCATCGCGATCGTCACATTGCCTGCAATCAATGTCATCCAGCCGAAGATGAATGAAGGGAAACGCCCATAGGCCTGCTTGCAGTACTCATATACTCCTCCAGCTTTAGGGAACATGCCCACTAATTCTCCAAAACACATAGATATGTATATTGCGATAAATGCCAAGACTGTCCAGGATATTATCGATGCCGGACCTGCATGATTGGCCCCCACTGCAGGCAGGAAGAATATTCCAGTACCCATTATAGAATTTATAGTGATCAAGAGTATAGTCCTTGGACTAAGTACCTTCTTAAGCTCTGCCATAAACCATCCTGCTAAGATTTAGTATAAAAAAGATTCTTTTGATTTAAAAGTAGTAAAATTAAAAGCTGCCAGATAAGCTCATCTTTTTGTGTTATAGCTCATGATAATCCGCTTAAATATGGATGCAGCTAATATTGTAGTGACCAAAGAGGTTATGACCAGAGCAGTGAAGATCCCTTCAGTGATTATCGCGGCCTTCAATGCTATCGCAGCTATGACCAGCTCTACATCACCCTTAGGAGTAAGCCCCCATCCTAGCAGGATGCCGTCTTTAAGGCTTCCTTTATCCAACATGACTGCTATTGCTGTACCTCCTACAGTGCATACTATTGCAATAAGTATGAAACATGCTATCATCAGTATATTTTCTGCAACAAGAGAAATATCAGTGTTTATTCCGACCCAGATGAAGAATAAAGGCACAAGGAATCCGAATGCGATTATATGGGTAGACCTGGCGATGTCATGCTCCTCCCAGTTAGGTATAGATACATCCTTAAAGATGGACTGCCTGACGATCATGCCTGCTATCATAGCCCCTATAAGAGAGCCCACACCAAGAAGCTCTGAAAGATATGCTATGATCAATGCTATTATCACAGAGCCCATAAACCTCGATGTGCTTGACTTCTCCCTGTCAAATATCTTAAGGGTGAAGGGCACGAACCACATCCTTGCGACTATTATCAGGCCTAAGAATATCATTATATCAAAGATAAAGTCTGAAAAGGTCTTCTTGATGACAGCAAAATGGAATATGGAGAGGAGAACACTGACCATGACAAGCTCTATTATATCATCTATAGCGCCGGCACTAATCACCATGCCTGCAATCTTTGATTTCAGGATCTTGAGCTCTTCCATTATATCTATAGAGACTGACTGAGCGCTCATCGCCAATGTTGCACCTACTATCAAGCTAGAGACAGTGCTCATCCCGAACAGGAATCTCATGAGGAGGAAGCCGGATATCAAAGGAAGAAGAGTGTTGAAAAGGGAGATCATAACAGACCGCTTGACATTCTTTGTAAAAGCCTTGAAGTTTGTCTCAAGTCCGACATAATAGAAGAGGAATATTATCCCGAGATTTGCGAGGAAAGATAGTATGCTCATAGAATCAGGCCCGAAGATAAGATTCCTGAAAAATCCTATCCCCAAGATGATACCTGCGATTATCTGGCCTATCACCCTGGGAAACCCGACTATCCTCGCCAAGTCTGATGAAACATAAGCAAGGATCAAGCATATCAGTATAACCAACAAAGGAGCCATAAAAAAATAAAAAAACAGAGGATTATTTAAATCTTGCCAGTTACCAGGCATAAAATCAAAAATCTTTTAAACATACCGGCTTTCTTGACCCTATGAAAACATTATTTATAGAAGCGAAAAGCAGCCTGGATGTACTGCCTGTGCTGGAAAGATCCCTAAAATACCTCAAAGGAAAGACTGTGATATTCACTACGATCCAGCATATCGAAGAGGTCAGGAAGCATGAGGCTCTCTTAAGGTCTAAAGATGCAGACATCATCAAGATAGCCCAGATACTCGGATGCTCTCAGCCAGATATAGCTGCAGATTCCATAATTTACATAGGGACAGGAGAGTTCCACCCAAAAGCGCTGCTTCTCGCTTATAAGAAAGATATCATAATAGCAAATCCGGTAAGCGGCAAGGTTGAGACCCTGCATGTGGGAGAGATAGAAAAGATAGAGAGGAAAAAGAAGGTATCTTTGATGAAGTTCCTATCTTCCGACAGGATAGGGGTGCTCATATCCACAAAAGGCGGTCAGAAGACAGTCCAGGGAGATATGAAAGCTGTATCCAGCCTTAGGGAGAAGTATAAAGGAAAGGAGTTCTTCCTATTTGCATGCAACACCCTGGATCCTGCAGAGCTGGAGAACTTCCCATTTATCCAGGCCTGGGTAAACACCATGTGCCCCAGGATAGGATTAGATGACTCGATCAATTTCAAGAATTCTATAATCAACATAAGGGATCTGAAATGAAACCAGAACTGCTAAGCCCTGTAGGGGACAAAGTGATGCTCAAGGCAGCTATCGACGCTGGCTGCGATGCAGTCTACTTCGGGGTAAAGGAACTTAATATGCGCGCAACCGCAAAGAACTTTGAGCTTAGCGAGCTGAAGAAGATAGTAGAAGAGTGCCATAAGAACAAGGTAAGGGCTTTCCTCACCCTCAACACGATAGTCTATGAGACCGAGCTTGCCAAGGTAGATAAGATACTTGAAGAGGCAAAGAAGGCAAAGGTTGATGCGATCATCGCATGGGATATGGC
>CAYNQH010000009.1:9282-13884 GCA_964399255.1 uncultured Methanosarcinales archaeon
CTAAAGATGGGCCATGAAGTTCATCTAAGCACCCAAGCATCTGTGTCTAACAGCGAGGCTGCAATGGCATATGGCAAGCTCGGAATAAAAAGGATCATCCTCGCAAGGGAATGTAGTCTTGACCAGATAACAGAGATAAAGAAGAAGACAGGCATGGAGATAGAGGTATTTGTGCATGGCGCCATGTGCGTCTCTATCTCAGGCAGGTGCTTCCTGAGCCAAGAGCTTTTCAAGAGGTCTGCAAACAGAGGAGATTGCCTCCAGCCTTGCCGAAGATTGTACAAGATAACAGACCCTGAAGAGAAACACGATCTGATCTTAGGCGAAGATTATGTGCTCTCTCCAAAAGACCTATGCGCCCTGCCTTTCATAGACAATCTCATAGATGCAGGAGTGTCCTGCTTCAAGATAGAAGGGAGGAACAAGAACCCAGAATATGTCAAGGTCGTGACTGAGTGCTACAGGGAAGCTATAGATGCTGCTTACGAAGGCAAGTTCAGCAAGAAGCTTGCAGATAACCTTATAGAGAAGCTTAAGACAGTCTACAATAGAGGCCTATCTTCAGGTTTCTTCTTAGGGCTCCCTACATCAGATGATTTCTGCGGCAGGTATGGCGGTCAGGGGACTGTCAAGAAGGAGTTTATCGGCATGGTCAGGAACTATTTCAAGAAGATACATGTAGGAGAGATAAAGCTTCAGTCAGCAGGGCTTAAGAAAGGCCAGAAGATCATGTTTCAAGGGCCTACAACAGGCGTATTTGAGCAAAAGATCATTTCTATGCAGTGGAACCATAAAGATGTGGAAAAAGCCTCCAAAGGCCAGAATATAGCTATCAAGACCTCCAAAGAGGTAAGGCCTAATGATAAGGTATTCTTGATAGAGTAAGTCAAATAGCCTAAGCAGGCCAAGCAATAATTCACTACTTTTAAATACTCCTAATAGAAAGATTTATATAATCTATCAGGATTTTTAGCCATATGAAGGGGGTAAAAGGAATACTATTTGTTCTAGCTGTAGTCATCGCAGTACTGGCTTCAATAGCAGGAGCTATGGCAGCAAAAGGATTTGATTCATATTGCGCAGGCTATGGAGAAGATGAATGTGTTCAGAACTATCACTGGTTCAGCCTTGATCAGTGCAAGACAGAGATAGCATGCGTACCTATATTTTCAGATTATAACTATTACACAGACCAGTCAGGCACGATAGTCCAAGATGTCCACGTATTCAAATATAAGGATTTTGACAAATGCTTGACGATGTTCAGGTACAACTATTCAAACTGCAACAGGTATCCTACAGAGTACTGCTATAACTGGGAACCTGTAGATATAGATAATCCAGTAAACTGCTCATGCGACAGAGGGCAAAGGTTCAGGAAGCTTGATGTCTGCGGAAACCCTACAGAAGAGTTCAGCGAATGCATAAACATGGCCAGCTGTGAAGAGAAAGAAGTTATGCCCTTCACACATATACCTGCGACAGTGCATGTGAACTGCACATACTTCAAAAGAAACTGCATAAATCCTGAGACTACATACAGCTGCAGGAAGAAAGCAGAGAGAAAAAGGACCTGCGTAGACATGAAGACAGTCTTCATAGAGGTCCAGAATGTAGACGCACCCTGCTGTGCAGACGGGTGCATCGTAGACCAGGATGAGCCCTGGATAGAAGACAGCTATGAGGAATGTGCAGAAGAACAGATATGCAACGAAGGATACTGCATAACAAAAGAAGAGCTCAACAGGCTTAAAGAGGAAAAAAGGATAGAAGAAGAGAATGCCAGGAAAGAGCAGGACAAGATCATGATCAATGGTTCATCCAACGCCCCTACAAAGATAAGACCTAATGTTGTGGTCAACCTGCCCAGCAGGAAAGGAGGCTTATCTCCAATACTCATATTATCATCTTCGCTTATAGGGCTCATACTTATCGGTGCGATAGTGGCAGTGATAATAAAGATGAAGAACGCCCAGTGAACACCAGATTTTCAATAAGGTTTAAATAATAAAACTTCTGCATGCTGCAAATGGAGATAATAAAGATACCTTTCTCTGCCGGAGGGCTTGGTAAGACAAAAGGCTCAGAGTCTGCTCCGGAAGAGATATTAAGATCAATGAAAGACCTCTACCTGAACGAGAAAGGGGTAACTGCCAAGATCGAATCCAGGCTTGTCAAGGTAGATAATTCTGACATAGAAATGAGCCATAATCAGATTCTCCAGGATATGAGGAAGATAGATTCAAAAGCCATCATAATCGGAGGGGACCATTCGATAACATATTCCTGCTTCAAGGCATTCATTGAGAAAAATCCAGGCGCAGGGCTTCTGGTATTTGACGCCCACCCTGACCTAATGGGTGGAGAGTTCCTTACTCATGAAGACTACCTAAGCAGGCTGATAGAGGAAAAGATACTTGATCCAAAAAAGCTGGTCCTTGTCGGGATAAGGAACTGGGACGGCAAGGAGAGAGAAGCTATAGAAAGGCATGGAATAAGGACATTCCCTATGAAAAGGCTGTTTGAGATAGGCATACAGGAGGCATGCGATACAGTGATGGAAGCTGTAAGCAGATGGCCATCACTCTACCTAAGCATAGACATAGATGCTGCTGATCCTGCCTTCGCACCTGGAACAGGGTATACAGAGCCTGGAGGCATGTCATCAAGAGAACTAATCTACTTTTTGCAGAGGCTTAACCTCCTGAAAAACCTCAAGATGATAGATATAGTAGAGATAAACCCTAAGAAAGATATCAATAACCTGACTGTCATGTTAGGGGCAAAGATAATAAAAGAATTGATCTGAAAGAAATAAATATGATCCTACCTATTTTCTGTTTGTGACCCTGATCCCAGACTTTTTACTGAAGAGATAGATGTAACATCCTGTATAAGTTTCACAAGACCAAATATGTTTGTAAAAGGTTCATGCTTATGGGTTGTTCCGTCAAAAGCGTCTGAACTTATATGGAAACTGGTCGTATATCCTTCATTCCCTCCCCATCTCTCAGGCTGAGCCTCTGAGTCCCAGGCAGAACCCCACCCATCAACGATACGGTACAAAGTCCTTGGCAACTCATCAGGTTCGCTCAGATGATACTGGACCTTTCCAGGGTATCCTCCTGCGCCAATATGAAGTACAACACTTGACCTCTCATGGTTAGCATAGATTATCTCTTCCCTGGACCCTTCAACATCAACAAGATGGGCTATCTGAGCAGGATCCCCTTTTGACTGGGATAAGTAGTATAAAGAATCGCTCAAAAGATCCATTACCTTATCAGGAAAGCTGCATTGAGACTTGATCTCAGAACCGCCCAGTATGATCTGGCTTGATTGAGGCAACATCGATCTTCTTGCTGCATTAAGCCACACATTGGTAAACATCCAGTCAGGTGAAGCATCATAATTAAAATCTCTCTCAACACCAATGATTGGAACAAGGAGCTTATCAGCGATCATAAAATCTATAATGGTATAACCTGCTTCCAAAGCTGCAATCCGCCTTTCTTTCTCTTTCTAACCTTCTCTTCCGCTTCTCTTAATATAGCAAAAGGATTATACCCATAAGGATCATCTGGACGGACATCTTCAGGACCATAATCTGTATATCTCCTGAACATCATACCAAATATATTTTTGAGAGCCTCTTCTTCTCCAGAGACAGCTTTGGACAGGATGATATACTTTTGAAGATAATAATCTCTATCCTCCTCGCACCTATCAACTTTCTGATGGTCAAGGATATATCTCCCGTCTGGGAATATTACACTCCCTTCATAGCTGAATATATCCTCAGTTATCTTATCAAAGATTATCCTACCTCCCTCTCCAAACCTTCTTCTTCCGAATTCGCTCAATAAGATTAAGTCAGACATTTTAAGGTTAAACAAATAATTTTATTGGTAGATATCAAACAAAAATTAAGCCTTCTCATAATCATAGAGGAAATTTCTTACTACCATCAGGAAAGCATGGCCATGCAGATCCCTTCCCTTATCAAAGGTAGTTATTATAGGTCCGAAGCTTACAACTGACATAGCATCATAATCCCAGGCGCTGGACATCACCACTGTAGGTGCATGCCCGCTCAGCCTATCAGGGCTCCTGTCATTCTTATAAGGATCATAAAGCAGATTGTTAGACTGCATGAGCAGCGTAGTCCCCTTATCGCTTGCGCTATGGCCCCACTTCCTTGTCACAATCCCATCTAAAGTTCCAAGCTGATGAGCACCTGTGCCTTTATTTACATTAGCAAAAAGGCTTAACTGGTTCCTGGACATCTTGCTGTATCCTTCCTGGAAATAGTTGCCTTTAACCTTGAGAGGGAACTCTTCTTTGGTCTGGGCCTGCCAGAACCTTACATAAGTCCCTATCTCCTGACCTACATTTAGGTCATTTGATAGTCCTGTGCTCTTCTCAGCACCTCTTCCTACAATGATCATCCCTTTATTAGCTTCAGGCTTTCCCCTGTATTTCAGCCTTTCAACAAGGTCAATAGGTCCTGATATTTTATATAGATGCTTATCCTGCATATCTCCGGTAGCTCCGGTGAGCAGCAGCTTTACCCTTCCCATATAGTCTGAGGGAGACACTCCT
>CAYNQH010000010.1:0-13382 GCA_964399255.1 uncultured Methanosarcinales archaeon
CATCATAGCATTTCCAATAAGCGCTGGCATAATATCCTTCATCAAAGTCAAAGCATTCCCCATTTTCGCATCCGTCTGGACACTTATAGCTCTGCTGCCTGAAGTACTGGTTTGCCAGACTATAGGTAAGCTGGTCTGACTGAGGCAAGACACTATCAAGCCGGATTATTATCCCTTCATTAGTCTCTGCTATCTCTTTCACCCCTACTCTAAGCTGTGACTCGCCTACAAGGAATAAAGCATACCCTTTGCCCCCTTCCTGGCCGATCTCCTTAGCGACGATCTTATAACCTGCATAATCCTGCGGGGACCCTACCAATGTAGAGACGCCAACATCATAATGGGTATTGTCCCATCCGCCGCAGAAGTTCTCAGTCACAAGACCTGTCTCAAAAACACATCTATCCTCAGACTTCAAGCTGCCTGCAGTTATGAAACCTTTGTTGTAATAGTCTACACCATCATCAGTGTCTATACAGGAGACTGCACCAGCCAATTGTATAGAAGAAAGGAATAAAAAGAGGCCTATAAATATAACGAATAACCCTCTAAGGGGTAAATCCCAAATTTCTGGCTGGGTCCCTCTATCTGGCCTGTTTTCTCTATGTCTAGAACCCCCCGATCTTCTTGTAATCTTGATTCCATCCTTCATATCTCTTTTCATATCTCTTACCTCCAAGCAGCTCTGCTCTGTCAAGATCATCGCTTAAAACTATAAAATGATACAGGGATATATGAGAAGACAGATATATAAAATTTGGGTGGGAAGATAAAACAGAAAAAGCCTATTTGATTCCCATCCTCATTAAAGAGCATTATTCGCTTCCCATTTAATGATTGATCTTTATGTTTCAGGTTTTAGTTTCTCTCGAGAAACCAAGAGGTAAGCCTTACCCTTACAGCTTTCCCTTCTCTCTCAACATCGATTATCTTCTTTGAAGAAAGCGACTCAAGAACCCTGGCAAGGCTCGTCCTAGGGATCATCGTACCATGCCTTATTCCTGCCTGAGTGCCTTCGCCTTTGCCTTTCAAAAGGAATGATACTACAGACTTCTCATTGGCATTAAGGGTCACCATTATATCCTTAGCCCTCCCTCCCTGGGCAGTTACACCCTCAACAATATGCTGAACCTTATCTCTATCTTCTTTTTCAGCCTCTTTAGTTGCCTCCTTCATCTTTTGTTTATCTGGCAGCCTTGACTCTCCTACACCCTTTCCTGCAATATTCCCCGATTTCATACCTTTTTTCTTCTTTGAGATTTTACTGATTTTACTGTGGCCTGGATGATTCCTAAGAGCCTTTTTCTTCCTAATCCTCAGGTAAGATAAAGCTAGAAGGATTACCATCAGGAAGAGGATAGGCAATAGGATAGGCAGATAGTATAATTCTCTGCCTGGTTTAGGTCCGGACCTGGCTATCCCTTTATCCAGCCTGATCTCTATATCAACCAGACCCCCCCTCTCAATAGACACCTCCTGGAAGCCTACCGCATCTCCATAAGTAGCGAATATCTTGCATCTCCCCACAGGCATGATATCTGCCTTGAAAGAGCCAAATTTTGAGGCAGTATCAGGAAAAGATATGCCTATATCATCTAGGCAGTCAAATTTAAGTTCTGCATAGCCGGCTATATTATCAAATTTATCTTTGACTACCCCTCTCAAAGAGCCTACTGGGAAGAGAAAGATATCTTGTATGCTTCTCGATACATCTCTAAGATAGATATGTTCTTCCCTGAAATAGTCTCTCCCTTCAGTCCCTATAGAATCTGCCAAGATAATAACCTTATAAGATCCGTTCTCAAGAGCTATATTTAGGCTTTTATTTATATTGAACACCCCTTCATAGGCAAGGTCCCCAGATCCCCCTTCAAATACAGAAAGGAATATCATCACATCCTTCAGTTCATGTGTAGTAGTTATATCTTTAAGGTTGAACCTTATATTTGCCTGTTCTGAATATGCTGCAGGGATGAAAGATAAAAGTATAACAAAGAAGATCATCTTAAGGGCGCATTTCTTTATCATGACCTCTGTCATATAGATACCATATTTAAAAATCTTCGCATTATAGGATCTGCTTGAGGCATAAACAATCCATTAAACAAGAATGCAGCAGGATAAACATGAAAAAAAGAAAAGAAAAGAAAATAAGAGCCTTAGATAAGGGTTCCTAGGTCTACATCAACCTCCTCAAAATCCTGATCCTGTATCTCTCCGGTTACTGAAGAAGTATCAAACTCAGGGTCTGAAGAAGGATCTGCCTGGCCAGGTACGCCTCCATCCTGGACTGGAACTGGTGTATCATCTGCTAAAGGGATCATGGGACCGCCTCCATCCTGGACTCCTGTATCCTGTTCTTCTTCTCCTCCCTGATCATCTCCTGCCAGAACTGTCGGCTGGATCACATCAGATCCTGGAGCTTTCTGGCCGCATCCTGCAATAATGATTATCACTAATGCTATGACCGCCAATATCAATGTCGATATGAAATATTTTTTCATCCTGCATCACCCTTCATCTTCTGCTGCATCTCTTTGAAGCTTTCCCTTGCCTTTTTCAATGTCTGCTTAGCAGATTCGTAATCTTTCCGGTCATATTGGGATCTTGCATCATCTATAAGGGAGGTCACATTATCAAGAGCCTCCTGATATCCTGATGCATCTCCCCCTTTCCTTTCGATAGCATTTATCTTTGCCTGCACAAGCTGGGTCCCTGTATCCATCAGGCCTATGCTTGATTTTATCAGGTTTGAAAGCGCAGTCTGTACAATAGCTTTGTTAAGCCCTTTGAAATCCTCATTTATCGAGTTTTTCATTTCTCTGAACTCATTTGCCTTATCCTCTGTGCATTCATACACTGGAATGTCACAGGCTTCCTGGGCTGATGTAAGAAGTTCGGCAAGTTCAGCGCTCTTTTCAGAGATCGTATCTGCCTGAGCCTGCAGTTCGCTTATATCATAGCCTTTTGCCTTAAGGTTATCTATCGCTTTCTGATGCCAGCATACCCTGACATCAAACTGATTTAGGTATAGCTGCTTCCTCTCTTCAACTGCATCGCTAAGCAGGCCTTGCAGATATGCCCCGTTCTCCTGTTCAGCCTCTGTAAGGGCCTGTCTCAATGCATACTTATCAACATCAAGAGATCTTACTTTCTCCCTAAACTTATCAATAAGATATCTCCCTTGCTCAACAAGATTATCTATGCTTTCTTTATCTCCTCTATCTGCTGCCTCTTTGGCCTGCGCCGCAACAGACATGAAATCAGAACGTATATCTTCAAGATCAGATGCATCAGCTCCCTGTTCTTTTATAGAGCTTATCAATGCTTCCATACCTATCCGCCTTGCCTCCGCCCTTGCATGCAGGAAAGCGTACCTAGCATTAAGAGCATAAGAATCCACATCCTCCTTTGTCAGGCACTGCCCTTCTGCAAATACCATAGGCAGAGCAATAAGAAGGAGGATTACTGCAAAAGATATCCTCATCTTAACACCTCCAAATATATGTTTAGGCTCAAATTAAGAAAGGGCCTATTTAAAGCTTATGAAAAAGTATTTATATCTTTAACCATTCTCAAAGAGTGATGCGGAGGATAAAACTTAAAAAAGGCAGCAAGAAGCTGAATGTAGGGGGCCAGGCAGTCATAGAAGGAGTTATGATGAAATCTCCGAACTATCTGAGCATTGCGGTCAGGAAGAGCAACAATAAGATAACCAAGAAGGTTGAGAGCTACAGGTTCCTCTCAGACAGGAGCAGGATACTTGGCCTGCCTTTTATAAGGGGCATAGTCTACCTGCTAGAGATGCTGGTCGTAGGGATCAAAGCGCTCAACTATTCAGCCAACCAGGCAGGTGATGAGGATGAGCAGCTAACGACCTTTGAGATGGCCCTCACAATATTCCTTTCCCTGGTACTTGTCGTGCTCCTTTTCATAGTAGCCCCTTTCTACCTCAGCAAGTGGCTGACAAAGGATTCAGGAGTGCTGTTCAACATCATAGACGGCCTGATAAGGATATCAATATTCGCACTGTATGTTCTTGCGATATCCATGCTAAAAGACATAAGAAGAGTATTCCAATACCATGGAGCAGAGCATAAGTCGATAAATGCGTATGAGGCAGGACTAAAACTGACTCCAGAGAATGTGATGAAGAAAAGCACGGCCCATGCCAGATGCGGGACAAGCTTCATAATAATAGTCCTTATCATAAGCATATTCATATTCTCAATGATCATCAGTGAGGGATGGTATGTCAAGCTTATGATGAGGGTCATCCTTCTTCCTGTGATCGCAGGCATCTCATATGAGCTGCTGAAGTTCAGCTCAAGATATAGTGGAAGCATCTTCATGAAACCTTTGATAATACCTGGATTATGGATACAAAAGCTTACCACCAGGGAGCCGGACAGGGCGCAGATAGAAGTGGCTCTGGCCGCCTTGAAAGCAGTCCTCGGCAAAGAAAGATGATAATGGCAGGCAAAAAGATGAGAACATTTAGAAAGATGACAAGAGGAACTGATAATGATAATAGTCCATGTTAGGGTCCAAAAGGTAACTATAGAAAGATTCTCCCTCAGAGACCAGATAGAACTGAGGATATATTTTGATGACGGCAAGAAGAAAGCGACAATAGCCCAAGTAGACCTTGCAGAGCCGGAGGGGTCAGCAGAGAGGATAATGTTCAAGATAAGGAGCCATGAGAAGAAAGAGAATTCCAGATGGAACGATATAGACAGCGACTCGCTTCTTGGAAATGTGGTAAACGTGATAGTAAAAGATGAAGAGGCAGTCACCAAGAGGATTGCAGCATTCATCAGGGAGATAAGCGCAAAGGTGCACCAGCTCAAGTCAAATTCCTCACGCCAAGATTACCTATACCTATTCAGCAAGGTCAAGGATATGAAAGTGATGATTGAAAATGAAGAATGATATAACAGAATACTGGTTCTTTCTAGTAATAATAACCTTAGTGGCATTGTTCTACGAGACCATTTCATCTGCTAATCTCTCAAGCATCCTGTTCTGGGTTAGGTCAGGGTTCCTTTTAGGATTGCTTATGATGTCAGGGATCGTGGCTATTGAACACGCTGAGCGCAAGAGAAAGGTGCAGAACGCAGTGAAGACCAAGATAAAAGGGCTTGAAAAGATGTACAGCGATGAGATAAAGAGAAAATCTGCAGATGTAGAGAAGATCGAGAGAGAGAAGATAGCCCTGCTGAATTCTGCTCTTAACCAGGCAAGGAAGACAGAAGAGATCAGCGAGCAGGCAAGAAAGCTCTCCAGGGTAAATGAAAGGATAGCTCAAAGGAAAGAATAGCAGATCCAAATCAAAAGGTTAATAAATCATCCCCCATTAATATTTATAAAGAGGAATATCGCATGACTGTAGATATCAACACAACACTATTCTTGATTGACCCTATCACCAGCTCTATCCAGCAGTTTGTCCATACTCTAGAGATACTTGTAGGGGGAGTTTTCGGGATATACCTTATAATAGTTATCCTAAAATGGATTGAAGAAAGGAGGATGAAGAAAATCTTCACCATGATGCATAACGAGCTTGAAAGGATCAACATCCAGCTTTCTGGGATAAATGATAAGCTTATCAAGGTCGATAATGATCTGGGGCAGTCTTCTCAAAAGTCCAGGAAAAAATCAGGCAAAAGAGGTAAGAAAAGAACATGAACTTCAAGAAGGAGATTGTAGAGATCCTCAAAGACCACCTAAAGATAGATGAATCTATGGTTGCTGAGCCTCCTTCTCAGGAGATGGGAGACCTAGGCATAGCCTGCTTCCCTTTCGCAAAAGAGATGAAGAAGGCGCCAAACCAGATATCTGAAGAGCTATGCAAAAAAGTCGCTCTGAGGCTGCCTTTCTCAGAGGTCAAGTGTGTAGGGCCTTATCTCAATTTTGTTATCGATAAGAAGATCCTTGTTGAGACAACCCTAATGCATATATTTGAAAAGAAAGAAGATTACGGAAAAGGAGAGAAGAAGAAAGATAAGGTTATGGTTGAGTACAGCCAGGCAAACACCCATAAAGCGTTCCATGTAGGCCATCTAAGAGGCACATCAATCGGGGAAAGCTTATCAAGAATCCTTAAACATTCAGGCTTTGATGTTTTGCAGGCAAACTATCAGGGAGACACAGGAGCTCATGTTGCAAAGTGGCTCTGGTGCTATCTTAAGTTCCATAAAGGAGAAAATCCTCCAAAAGAAGGGATGGGAAAATGGATTGCAGGCATATATGTTGAATCTGTAAAAAAGATAGATGAAAACCCTGATTTCCAGGCGGAAGTCAATGAAATAAACTTAAAGCTTGAAAATAAGGAAGATCCTGATCTGATGAGGCTGTGGAAAGAATCAAGACAGTGGAGTCTTGACGGGCTTGATGATATCTACAAAGATCTGGATGCTCATTTTGATAAGTTCTTTTTTGAAGGGGAAGAAGAAAAAGAAGGGAAGAAGATCGTGCAGGATATGCTAAAAAAAGGCATTGCAAAAGAATCTGATGGAGCTTCAATAATAGACCTTGAGAGATATAAATTAGGGGTGTGGGTCTTGCTGAGAAAAGACGGCACTGTGCTATACTCTGCTAAAGATATCGCTTTAGCCCATAAAAAGTTCAGAGAGTTTAATATTGACAGGAGTATATATGTTATAGGGAACGCTCAGTCTCTACATATGAAACAGCTGTTTAAAACACTTGAGATATTGGGCTATAAAGAGTTTAAGAAATGCTTCCACCTTTCTTATGATGAGGTCAGGCTACCGACAGGAAAGATGAGCTCAAGGACAGGAGAGAACATACTCTATTCTGATATGCGTGAAGAGATCTTCAGATATACAGAGGAGGAGACCCGAAAAAGGCATGAAGATTGGAGCAAAGAAAAGGTTGCTAAGACAGTCAAAGCTATCGCTATCGCAGCACTTAAGTTTGACATGATAACGCATGACCCTAACAAGCCCATAATATTCGACACGAAGAAAGCATGCGATTTCGAAGGAGAGACAGGCCCTTATGTCCAGTACAGCCATGCAAGATGCTGCAGCATACTTAAGAAATACGGAAAGGGTCCAGAGGGTGAAGCAGACTTCCGCCTTATAAAAGAGCCTGAAGAGATTTTACTCATAAAAACCCTTGGGAAGTTCCCTCTTGTCATAGATTCAGTTGTTGCACATTACTCGCCTTACCTTCTCGGCCGTTATGTCCTTGAGCTCTCCCAGATATTCAACAACTTCTATCATTCCCATCAGGTAGTTAGCGAAGATGAAAATCTTACTAAAGCAAGAGCGCTTATGGTAGACTGCGTAAGGCAGGTCCTGAAGAATTCCCTCTACCTTTTAGGGATGGAAGCTCCAGAAGAGATGTAACACTAATTCTCTGTTTTTAAAGCTCATTTCCTGACCACCTAAAACTATATAAATACCCCCTCCAGGAGAGTTCTTTGATGATAGCAGGAAGGATAACCGGGAAGAGCACCACTCTTGAATTTGAGTTTATGGTAGAAGGCATAGTTAAGAAATTTGAGTATCTCCAAGTGCCTCACGCTGAGAATGATTTCGTGTTATGCCAGGTAGTAGAGCTGATAAAGATAGGCGACACTACGACAGCCCAGTGCAATATAATCGGCTACAAGAAAGATGGAAGCATAAACAAGATAAGGATCCCTTTTGATCCTGGCACAGAAGTCCTTAAGGCAAGCGATGATTTCATAAGAGAGACTATCAACCTAGGGTCAAAGGATTGCGCCAAGATAGGCAAACTGCAAGGCAAGGATATCGAAGTTTTTATGGACCTGAGGAAAGCGCTGTCAAAGCATATCAGCGTGCTGGCGAAGAGCGGATCAGGGAAGTCATACTGCGTAGGAGTCATACTTGAGGAACTGCTTGAGAAAAGGATACCTACACTTGTCATAGACCCTCATGGAGAGTATAACACTCTCAAATACCCTTCTCAGGAGCCAGGTGCAGAGCCCAAGAGCTATATAAAACAGATACAGGAATATGGAGATGTATCGATAAATCCAGCCCTTAAGCCTTTGAAGCTGAGCTATCCTAGCTCTACAGAAGAGCTGATACATCTTCTTCCGGCAAAGCCTAACCCCAACCAGCAGGCATTGATATACAGCTCCCTCAGGGATGCCAACAAGGATTTCAACTCAATTATATACGAGCTTGAGATCCAAGACAACCAGTCAAAATGGACAGTCATAAACATGATAGATTATCTTAGGAAGAAAGACCTTTTCTCCTCTATCCCTACATTATATAATGAGCTGATAAAGCCGGGAGCATGCTCTATAATAAACCTGAAAGGGGTTGATCCTGAGATCCAGGAAGTGATAGTATACAAGATGATGAACGACCTTTTCCAGGCAAGGAAGCAGAACACTGTGCCCCCATTCTTTGCAGTCATAGAAGAAGCGCATAACTACTGCCCTGAAAGAGGTTTCGGAGAGGCAAAAAGCTCTAAGATACTCAGGACGATAGCATCAGAAGGCAGGAAGTTCGGATTCGGCCTATGCGTGATAAGCCAGAGGCCTTCAAGAGTGGACAAGTCTGTGCTGAGCCAGTGCAGCACCCAGGTCATACTTAAGGTGACCAACCCTAATGACCTCAAGGCGATATCTGCATCTGTCGAAGGCATGACCTCTGATACTGAGAAAGAGATACAGAACCTTGCAGTAGGCGAAGCAATAGTGACAGGCGTTGTTGACATGCCCCTTTTTGTCCAGATACGGAAGAGGAAGACAAAACATGGAGGGGAGCAGGTAAACATAGTCCAGGAAGAGGAGAAGGATATATTCGATGGTGTCAAGGAATTTGAGAGCAAGGATCTCCTGCCTACAGTGCTGCCAAGGCTGAGCGCACAGGATATAAGGCTTATGAACGATTCTCCTGTAGATGTCAAGACATACCTTGTGCCCTCTGTCATGCTTGACTGCAAGGACAGCACATCTGAGTTCAGGCTTCTTGTCGACCTGGTGAAAGGAGAGATAATATCTGACATAGACGAAAGCGTAACCTTCAAGCTGCCTAACATAAAAGGCCTTTCAGCAACAGAAAGGCAGGTCCTTTCAGTGGGCAAGATCATGAAAAGCTTCACTCCTGCCGATGTGATGATAAAGATAGGGATAGAGTTCGCAAGAGCGACAAACATATGCGAGGACCTCAAGAAAAAAGGTGTCCTGGCCTTCAACGAAAAATATTCTATAATGCCCGGCCTTCAGATAGACCTTTCAAGATGCCAGACCCACCTCAAGGTAGAGTACAAGAATATACCTCATGAAGCCAAGATAGACAAGAGGATAGAGATTGAAGAGGTAAAATCAAAGATAAAAGAGCTTGTTGAGATAAAAGATGCAGTAGAATGTTTCATAGCATGGCATAAGGTAGGATAGATAGATTTATAAATCCCCCATCCTATTTCTAGGAAGTGAAACGTAAAAAAATAGTGATAATCGGGGCTGGGCCTGGAGGGCTTACTGCAGGAATGATACTTTCTAAATATTTTGATGTTGAGATATTTGAGAAAGAAAAAACACCTGGAGGGAGGAATGCTGCATTAAAACTTGGAAATTTTACTTTCGATACTGGTCCGACATTCCTTATGATGAAGTTCGTCCTTGATGAAGCTTTCAAGGCAGCAGGAAGGAAAAGCGAGGATTATCTTAAGTTCACAGATCTTTCTCCAATGTACCGGCTGCAGTTCAGCGATGACCATGTTGATATATACAGGGACCATAAGAAGACAGAAAAAGAGATGAGAAAGGTCTTTGGAGATGATGCAGAAGGATTGAAAGAATTTCTTAAAAAAGAGAAAGAAAGATATGATAAGATATTCCCTATCCTAAAAAAAGATTATTCTAGCTGGAAATCTTTTCTTGACCATAAATTTATCAAAGGCCTCCCTTATCTTGCCCTTTGGACCTCTGTCTATAATATCATGGGTAAGTATTTCAAGGAGGAGAATGCAAGACTCTGCTTTACATTCCAATCAAAATATCTCGGCATGGCACCTTGGGATTGTCCTGGTGCTTTTTCGATAATACCTTATGTAGAGCATGCCTTCGGGATATATCATGTTGAAGGGGGCTTGTGCATGATCTCAGAGGCTATGTCAAAAGTCATAAAAGAAAAAAAAGGGAAGATAACCTATGGAACCCCTGTAAAAGAGCTTATAATAGAAGGCAAGAAGGTGAGAGGAGTGAGACTTGAATCAGGAAAAGAAGTCTTTGCTGATTCTGTAATCATAAACGCTGACTTCGCATATGCGATGAGCAGCCTTGTTCCCAAAGGCAGTCTCAAGAAATATTCAAAAGAAAAGCTTAAAAAGAAAAAATATTCCTGCTCAACCTTCATGATATACCTTGGATTGAAGAAAAAATATGATCTTAAGCATCACACCATAGTATTTGCAGACATCTACAAGAAGAATATAAGCGATATATTCAAAGGAAAGCTCTCAGAGGAGGTATCTTTCTATGTCCAGAATGCAAGCCTTAATGATAAGACTCTTGCTCCGAAAGGCAAATCTGCGATATACATACTTGTCCCTGTTGCAAACAAAAAGGCAGATATAGACTGGAAAAAAGAAACTCCAAAGGTGAGAAAAGCAGTAATGGAGAGACTTAAAGACAGGCTTGGGATGGATGATATAGAGAAGAATATAGAAAAAGAGAAGATAATAACCCCTGATGATTGGGAGAAAGATTATAATGTATTCTTGGGAGCAACATTCAATCTTGCTCATTCATCTGATCAGATGACCTTATTCAGGCCCCATAATAGATTTGAGGAACTGGAGAACTGCTATCTTGTTGGAGGAGGCACTCATCCAGGAAGCGGTCTTCCGACCATATATGAATCAGGAATGATCACCTCAAGGCTGTTGAAAGAGGATCTTAAATGAGAGCCTTAATAATATACGCACATCCTAACACAAAAGGCCACTGCCCATTCATCCTTGAACAGGTCATTAAAAATCTTAAGTCTAAAAAGATAAAGTACGAGCTTCTTGATCTTTATAGGATGAACTACGACCCGGTTATGCATGAATCAGAGATTTATACTGCTGGAAGATATAAGATAAGTGTGCAGAACAAGAAGATACAGGAAAAGATAAACAAGACAGACCTTCTGATCTTTATATATCCTATATGGTGGGCATCGATGCCTGCGATCCTTAAAGGATTTTTTGATAGGGTGCTTACATCTCATTACGCTTTTGAGTACAGGGGAAGCAGGCCAGTAGGCCTTCTTAAGGGGAAGAAGGCTATAGTTTTCATGACAAGCGGGGGCCCTAAGATCTTCTATTGGCTGACAGGGAACTCTCCATGGCAGATGATCAAGTTTTACATACTAAGGTTCTGCGGAGTAAGCTCAAGAGTATATCATTTTGGGAGCTGCAGGAAGCTTGATGAAAAGAAACGAGAAGAGATAAAAAATACTGTAGAGAAAGCGCTTAGAATGGCCTAACCATACTTCTTCTTGAAATCCTTCGCGTTTCCATACTCAGAGAAGTTTTTATGATGCTTTGGCGCGTGGAAACCTTTATACTTATCATGCTTTATCCCGCACCAATAACTTTCAGTATTCGCGAGTATAACTGACGCATAATTTATAAGGCCGTTGCCATATCCGCAATAGGCGCAGTTCATCTTCTCAAACCAGTTAAGATAAGAAAGCCTATGCCTATCTATACGGATATAATCCCTCCTCCTGACTATCGGAAGGCTGTAAAGCCTGAAGCATATCTGATGGTAGATCTCCAAGAATAGATCGAACATAACAAGGGGGATTATCATGAAATAGATAATAGGAGCTGATATTGCATGCCTAAAGAACCTGCCTTTATATCTCTTCTTTTCCATCGGCCCGGGAGACCTGATGGGGTATATAAACCTTACTATGCATGACTTTTTATCCGCAATTTTAAGAAGATTAAAGCCAAAGATTAGTTATATAAAATCCAGGGAGTTTTAAATCAGAGTTTTAGATCATCCCGCCTTTAAGTGTATGAAGAAGAAGATTATCTAGGATCTATCTGGCCCCTCGGGGATGAAAACTGTGCAGATCAAAACTCTCTCCGCTCAATTCCTCAAGGTTAGCTGCAATTTTTTTAGCATACTCAGGTATAGGAGGTTCTTCTTCTTTTAGTGCCCTTAAGAAATCTTGGATATACTCCCTATTCTTCTTGATCCTGAACTTTATATTGCCTCTTTCTTCTCTGGATATAACCCCTCTTGGAGAATTCTTTAAATGATCCTTGTATTTTTCCAATATGCCCTCCCCGGCATGATCAATAAGGTAGATATCATATATCTGCTGAAAATTAGCAGCCCTGAGATGCCCGTCAACTTCTTCGAATAAGAAGTCATAGTCTAAATCCTCAGAAGAGCGCAGATTATAGTAATCAAAAGGATCCTCCTCGCCTAAAGATCGAGGCTTAACACACTTGCGTTTTATTGATGGTTTATGCCTTATCTCATATAGGTCTTCCGATGAGCAGGTTAGATGATATTTTAAATGTCTAACATCTGGAGTTATAACACTCATCACTTCCAGTTCTCTCAGCAGATCCTCTTGTTTTTGAGCTGTCATCTCTTGTTCTCCTATCCTAAACTTTTTAGAAGCCTGATAATATATAGCTGAACCATCTGTGTAAAAATCCGGTCTGGGCCTTCCTGAAAGCATCGAATGAAGGACAAGCCCTATTACTGCTCCAGGATTGAAATCTATCTTACCATAATTCTCTTTTTCCAGGATAGCAGCACTATCCTTAGGGCCTAAAACATACCCATTTTCCATAAGCCATTCCTTGATCTTTTTGCTTTCCATTGTTTAATGATAGGTTTTTAGAGTTTATATTTCTTTTGCTCCAAACCCCCCTCAATCTGTGTCCGTATATAAGCACCTAGCAGACTCATCTCTTGGATTCTAGAGCTTTCCAGCACTTTTATTATGTCATAAACCTGATTTTTTATTCTTTTAATCTGGGATCTTCTTAGCAATGAATCTATCTCTTGGTTAAACACCTCTTCAAATCTCAGGCCAAACTTTTCTAGCATAGGATTGATCGCATTTTTGGCTCCATTTATAACACTATTCTGGTAATCCTCAGGGTAGTAATCCATAACATCAAGGTCTATCAATCTTATCCTGCCATCTTCTGTTACAAGATAATTATCAAGCTTGATTATATCATCAATCCCCATGCATAAACCTATAACCTCTACCTTAACTTTTTCTAATAGGTAGTTCTGATTTTCTTTCAATCTTTCCCTTTCTTCAGGATCCATATCAAATTCGTGTTTGCCGTCTAGCCTATCCTCTATTATGAAGTTATCACCAAACCGAATCTTATACTCCTGA
>CAYNQH010000011.1:0-12365 GCA_964399255.1 uncultured Methanosarcinales archaeon
AATACAATTGTCGCACTTTCATAGTCTGGCATGCCCAAAAGGACCTGATAGTTTGCCATCCTTGTCAGCATCCTTCCCAAAGGCATGGAGAGTGTTGTTGTCCTATATGGCGCAAACATGTCAGAGCCAGGAGTTGGAGGTATAAGACCTGTGCCCATGAACCGCCCACCATTATCCCCCACATATTGCTGGACCTCATTTATGGCTCCGCGAACACGGGCATTCAGCTCCTCTATGCTTCTAGCCTGGGAGATCGTTATCTCCACAGCATCGTTGAGGTTCACTTCAGATTCTACTCCAAAATAGGCTGCATCCTGAAAATGAGAGATTACCTCTCTGGCATTTATCCCAGAAACCCAATATTCAAGCTCATTACTAGCTAATATTATCCTAGAATTACCATTGCCGGAGCTTCGGGCAACCACCGTTCTGTTCCTGTTGATCTGTCTGCATCTTGTTTTCCTCCAGCAACTGCCTCTTATATGAGCAGCTACCTATAACACAGTAAAGCAAAAGTAATATAATAACATTTTGTTATTATAATAACAAAATAAAAAAACCTCAGAAGAAAGCCAAAAAAAAGCACTTGCTCAAGATGCTGAAAAAATATGCATGTAAAATAAACCAAAAGAGAAACCTATTAAAATACTAGTATAATAACATCATAAAAGATGGTGAGAATAGTACCTAAGATAGCGAAAAAGGCAGGCCTGCCTCCTGGCTCGCTGGTCCATGTAGGAAATAAGAAGGAAGGCAGTGTAGCCATAGAGCTGATCGACTATACAGAGAACCACCTTCATGAGAAAAAGAGCGTAAAACACGTTGAGGAATGCTTCCCTTTCAAGAAGAAATCAAGCGTCACATGGATCAATGTGATGGGGCTACATGAGGTCGATATCATAGAGAAGATAGGAAAACAGTTCGATGTCCACCACCTAATTCTTGAAGACATCCTCCATACAGGCCAAAGGCCTAAGTTCGAAGATTTCGGAAAATATCTCTTCCTTGTCCTTCAGATGATCTATTTCAAGAACCACAAAGGCAAGAAAGAGCTCATCTCAGAACAGGTCAGCTTCATAGTATCAAACAACTATGTGATAACATTTCAGGAGGACATAGAAGGCGATGTTTTCAATGTAGTCAGAGAAAGGCTGAGAAGCAACAAAGGAAGGATAAGGAAGATGGGCAACGATTACCTAGCATACTCCCTTATCGATGCTATCGTAGACAACTATTTTGTGGTCCTTGAAGAGATGGGGAATGATATAGAGCTTCTTGAAGAAGAGCTCCTGAAAAACCCCACACCTAAGACTATGGACAAGATCAACGAGATAAAGAGGCAGCTTCTGCTGATAAGAAGGTCTATCTGGCCACTGCGTGAGATAATAAACACATTAAGCAGGGAAGGATCAAAGATAATAAGGAAGCAGACTATGATCTACTTCAGGGATGTATACGACCATACCATACAGGTCATGGATACTGTAGAGACATTCAGAGAAGTTGTATCAGGGACACTCGATATCTATCTCTCAAGCATAAGCAATAAGATGAATGAAGTGATGAAAGTCCTTACAGTGATCGCAACCATCTTCATACCATTAACCTTTGTTACAGGCATATACGGGATGAACTTCGAGTATATGCCTGAACTGAAATGGAAGGGAGCTTATTTTGTTGTCATCTCAACACTTATATTCATCGGTGGAGTTATGATGTACTATTTCAGGAAGAAAAATTGGATATGATCTCCGAGCCCTATAACCTGCCGGGATAGGCCATCCCTTATTTCTATATTACGATTAAAATAGCTATAACCCCTGAAATCCGGCAGTTAAGCTTATATACTCCCTGCCTATTCTCAGCCCCCTTATGGATGCTGAATATATCGCTAACAAGGCCCGGAAGGCAATAAGCAAGTTCTGCTACGAAGAATGCCATGCATATTGCTGCAGGAAAGGATACCTTATACTGACCCATAAAGAAGCAGACCTTGTGACGCAGAGGCATACCAGAGAGATGATTGCATCAAAGATGATAAACGAGCTGAAAGATGGGAAGCTTTCCATGTACATGGGAAAGACAGACTCACCCTGCCCCAGCCTAAAGGATTACAAGTGTGCCATCCACACAAGGAAGAACCGGCCTCTTGTATGCAGGCAGTTCCCTATATTCATAGAAGATAAGGTAGTAAGACTATCTCATAGGTGCCCTGCAGTGGGTTCTGGGCTGTTCTATCCTTATATAACAAAATGGAAGTCATTAGGCTATACGATCATTGAAAGCGACCAATTCTACGAGCTAGATAGGTATGATAAGCTCCCTTTGAATGCATAAGTTTAAAAAAAACAGATTCCTCCCTTAATAAACAAGGAAATGGATGGGTGGGAATTTGAAAAAGAAGAAAAAAAGGCTGCTTAACACAAGATACTCATTTCTGAAGATAATGACCGGTTCTGACCTTTCTAGCCGGAGGCTTCCATTCATGATGGCTCAAAGCCCTAACCCTGGGCCTGTCCTATGGCTTACCGGCTGCGTGCATGGAGATGAGATTGGAGGCGTAGTTGTGATACAAGAGATATTCAAAAGGATAAGAAGAAGGCTGGTAAGAGGATCGGTCTATTCTTTCCCATTGATGAATCCCCTTGGTTTCGAAAGTCTTTCAAGAGATATAACCATGAGCAAGGAAGACCTTAATCGTTCCTTCCCTGGAAACGCTTCAGGCTCATTGGCTGAAAGGATTGCAGAGAAGATATTCAGCACAATAAAGAGGACGAAACCTACATTGGTTCTTGACCTCCATAACGACTGGCGAGGATCAATACCCTATGTACTGCTTGATTCTGGCAACTCGATCTCAAAAAGCCAGGCATATGAAAGGTCAAGCTTGTTCGCCTCAAAATGCGGTTTCCTGGTAGTTAATGATATAGAAGATGCAGAAGGGACCCTTTCATACTCTCTTCTCAAGGAAAACATACCTTCTTTCACCCTTGAACTAGGGGAAGACAAGGTGGTCAATGAAAAAAATATCGACTACGGCGTGAAATCGATATGGAGCCTGCTAAAGCATCTCGGTATGATAGACTCATCAGAAGAAGATTTTACCTATCCCCTACCAGAAGCTATAAAAAACAAAAAGATCAAAGGATCATTCCTCCCTCTAAGCTCAAGAAGCGGGATAGTCCGTTTCCTGGCAAGCCCGGGGAGTATTGTAAAGAAAGGGCAGCCTATAGCCAGAGTATATAATGCATTTGGAAAGCTGCTTGAGACGGTCAATTGCGTAAATGAAGGTATCGTCTTAGGGCTTTCTGATTCAGCAGTAGCTTTCCCAGGATCCCCTCTTATGTTCTTCGGTATACAGAAAACTGCTGAGAAAACAGAACAGAAAAAGCTGGCTTAATCCTTCCTTCTGCTTTCTGCTGACTCGATGATCAATCCCAGCATCTCAGGATAGGATATATCTTTCATCCTTGCCATATTTGCAAGATGGCCGTCCCAGCACCATCCGGGATTGGGGTTCGCCTCAAGGAGGCGGGGATTGCCCTCAGCATCAAGCCTCCAATCAAACCTGCAGTAGTCCCTGCATCCAAGCCTTTTGAAAAGTCTCAAAGAGAATTCTGACATCTTCCGCGCAGTCCCTCTTGCTATCTTTGCCTTCCTGGATTTTAGTTTGGCGTAAGGAGAATCTGGGAGCCACTTAGACTCATAACCTGCTATCTTAGGCAGGTGCTCTGGAAGTTCTGAATAGTCCTCTTCTGTTATAGGGAGGACTATGACCTTTCCTTCAGGATTCCCTATCACACCTAAAGTAAGGTCCTTGCCTGTCAGGAATTCCTCTACCAGTATTGACTTATCATAGCCGAACTGTTTCCTTATCCCGGATATAGCAGTCGAAACCTCTTCGTTGCTCTTTGCGATGCTTGTCTGGGTGATGCCAAAACCTCCATCACCAAAGTTAGGTTTCAGTATCACTGGAAAGCTCATTCCTTTCTTATCAAGAGAATCTCCAGGTCTCAGCAGGAATCCTTTTGCTACTGGAACGCCTATCTCCTGAGCAAGGTTTCTCACAAGAGCCTTATCATAGCAATATGCCAGGCATCTTGGGCCTGAACCGGTATAGTGCATGCTGAAAAGCTCTAGAAGAGCAGGCACATGCAGTTCCTGATGAGGATCATTATTATACCCCTCATCACATAGGTTAAGGATCAGGTCTATCTCTCCTTTCTTCTTCATGAGATCAAGGATAAGGGTATCGTGGTCAGTGAAGTAGCTGAAATTATACCCTTTTATCGTAGCTAGAGCTTTCTTAAGCTCTTCTATCGTAGCAAGGTCATCTTCATCAAATACAGAAAGAGGCTTGATAGGATCTGACTTATTCGGGTCTCCTAATAGAACTGCTACGTTCTTTACCTCCTGCTTGCTTAGCAAGGAGGGTTTTTCTTGAACCAAGGAAGTCGTTATCTGCCCTGGCTTCATGATAAATTACACCTTAACATAGGTTTGCGTCTCATCACTGTTGAGATTGGGGCTAGTATGGGGAACTGGTTTATATACTTTATGTTTTAAAGCTGAGATCTATTTTTTCTCTTCGCACCCACATGAAACCTATCGATGATGAAAGATATTATTATGACAGAAGGGAGAGAGACAAAAACCCTCAATAACAGGAAGCGCAAACCTAAGAATTGAAGCTCAAAAACCTCTTCCACCAACTTGAATGCTGCCCATGCACCGAGGAATATGCTTATGTTGAACCTTGTCACGCCCTTCCTCAAGAGCGCTGCTGCTATCGGGAAAGCAAGGTAAAGCGGACCTGGGAGAAGAGACCCCAGCAGGAAGCTGTAGAACGTGCCCAATACTCCTGACTGCTTTCCAAGATGGCCTATAACAAACTTCTCAGGGAGCCAAACTTCAGAAATAGCCACCAGGATGAAGAAGGCAGGTAGATAGAGCATTATCTGGGTGATAGAAGAGAAATCTGTCTCTGATAAAATCCCCTCATAAAATTCTGGGTTGATAAATGAGGAGAGAAGCATTGCTACTGCCAGCAATAAGAGGAATATCTTATGGCCCAGGTTCTTTGTCTTATGTATCAATACAGCACCCCAACAATAATCCCTATTATGATCGCGAAAACCAGGCTTAATGAGTTCCTTATGATAGCGAACTTCAACCCGAGCTCCTTTATCTCTATAGGTATGCTAAATGTATGCACCATGACCAGGCTGGTGATTAGCACTGCAATAAATCCAGGGTTTACTCCATTTTTCAAGAGCTCTCCTCCAAGAGGGAAAGAGATGAAAAGAGGGACATGGACTATAGCTCCCAGGAAGGCTGCCAACAAGTAGCCCATTATACCTTTTGTATCAGAGAGATAGCTGATTATCCACTCCTGGGAGAAGATCCTATCAAGGAACATCATAAATACGAGTGCGATAATAAGAAGGGGCAAGATGGCCATAGCCGATTTTATGGCAAGCCTAACTACCTCTTTACCTTTTTGCCTGTCCTTAAAGAAAAAGAGGGCAAATAGGAATAATACGAACAGATTGAAGAGCATGAGGTTATGCATGCATTAGAGTTATTCTTGGGGTTCATATACCTTTTTCCTAAAAGGAAAGATTTATATTAAAAAAAAAGATAGTCAAGGATATGCCAAAAGAATGCCTATTCTGCCTGTTCAGGAAAGAGCCAAATCTGATTATATTTGATAATGAGTATTTCTATGCAATGTTCGACCAGTGTCCTGTCTCGCCAGGCCATGCGCTTGTCATACCCAAAAGGCATGTATTATCTATACTTAACCTTACAGGAAAAGAGTGGGTCAGCATGAAAGATGCAATAAACAAGACTATAAAGATCATAGAGAAGACAGACCTAAGAAAGATGTATGAGAATATGGCTGCAAGAAGGATGCATGCCAACACTCCCTGGTTCTGCGACCACATGCTAATGCATTCTGCACTTGGCAAGAAACCTGACGGTTACAATATAGGCAACAATGACGGAAGGGCAGCAGGCAGGACAATAGACCATGTCCACATACAGATAATACCAAGATATAAGGGAGATGTGAAGAACCCTCGAGGAGGGATAAGGAATATAATCCCAGGAATGGGAGATTACAAGGAAAAAAAGGACTGACTTTCTTAGACTGTCCTATTATCTTGCCGGTTTAGATCTATTGAAAAGATATCATATATCCTCACTGGACATACTGCCATAAAGTATATAAACCGGCAGAATCCCTGAGTATCATGCCAAGCGTCACAGACCTTTGTTCTTATGAGTATTGCGCACGAAAGCTATTCCTCCAAAAGGTCCTCAAGGTAGTTGAAATCCCGAAAGAAGCCATAGTGAAAGGGACCATAAGGCATGCAGCATTTGATGACATAAACAAGAAAGAAAGAGAGATCGTCCTTGAGATAGCAAAGGACATGACAAAAGAAAGTATAGTGGAGCTATACAAAGAGCGATACTCTGCTATACTAAAAGCAGCGATAGTCCGTAACAGGAGACTCATCAACAATATCGGGCTTGAAAGCTCTGAGCTCTTCAAACAAGCATTTCCTCAGATAATGCAGGAGGGCCTGATAAGATCTGACAATGTCATATCTTCTATAGAGAAGCATAAACTTTATGGGGAAGAGCTCTGGAACCTTCTCACTCCAAAGATAAAATCAGAGTTCAGGATAAGCTCCAAGAGCCTTGAGCTCACAGGGATAATTGACCAGCTTGAGGTCTATAAGGACAGGCTGGTGCCTATCGAGCTGAAGACAGGAAGCTTGCCGAAAGAAGGGGTATGGCCAAGCCATCAGCTTCAGGTCGGTGCTTATGTCCTTCTGCTGAAGAAAGAGTTCTCAAACCAGTCAGATGAAGGCAGGGTAAGATACCTTGACCATGGCAAGACCATAACGCTTAAGCTAAACCCCTTCCTTGAAGAGGAGATAACCAGGTTGACAAGCCAGGTAAAGGAACTGCTTAAGGGCAATCAACTTCCTGATTTCTGCGCAAACAAGAATAAATGCCAATCCTGCGGTATAAAATCCCTATGCCATGATAAAGAAGCTATAGAGATAAAATCTGAAGAGATAGGCTTGTCTTTCTAGCTTTCCAGCTCTTCAGCAAGGGTTTAAATGCTTGAATTCCGATAAATCAGCCTAATTATAGAAACATTTAAATATGACTGTATGTTATGATTCTGATATAGTCATCGTTTGAAAAAACCCGTAGAGGGGGTATAAAATGGCAGAAGAAGACAAAAGGTTCTCAAAACAAATCATAGGAAAGACCATAGTCAGCAAGACAGGCAAAAGGTTTGGAGAGGTAGGAGATGTCATATTCGAAACAAGATCTGGTGAGCTTATACACATGGTGCTTGTAAACCCTACAACCTATACTGAAAAGCTTGATCTTGAGAAAGACAAGGATGGAAAGATCCTTATCCCATTCAGCGCAGTTATCGCTGTAGGAGATTTTATGGTAATAGCTGAAGAAGATATAATCTAATTCTTATTTTTAAATTTTCCAATAATTATAAATACCAGAACTATTTAAAGCTCTGAAAGGGGGTTTATAAATGGATATTGCTATATGGACAGAGAAATACAGGCCAAGCAAGTTCTCTGAGGTAAAGGGCCAGAAGGAGATAGTAGAGAAAGTAGAGGCATTCATAAAGCAGAACAACATGCCACATCTTCTGTTCACAGGCCCGGCAGGTGTAGGCAAGACCACCCTTGCATTAGTAGCTGCAAAAGAACTATACGGAGAGGCATGGAGACAGAGCATCCTTGAGCTCAACGCATCGGATGAAAGAGGGATCGATGTCATAAGGAATAAGGTGAAGGATTTCGCCAGGACAAAAGCGATAGGTAATGTGCCTTTCAAGATAATATATCTTGATGAGTGCGATGCGCTTACAAGAGAGGCACAACAGGCTCTCAGAAGGACCATGGAGAACTACACCCAAACTACCAGGTTCATCCTCTCAGCGAACTACTCCAGCAAGATCATAGATCCTATCCAATCAAGGTGCGCAATATTCAGGTTCAAGCCTTTAGAAAAAGATAACATAAAGACCATAATAAGCCTCATATCAGAGAAAGAGGGACTGCAGGTAGAGGACAAGGCGAAAGACTCTCTTTATATGGTATCAGAAGGGGACTGCAGGCGCCTTGAGAACATCATGCAGTCATGCGCAGCAATAAGCAAGAACCTGACAGAAGAACTGGTATTCTCGATGGCATCTGTAGCGAAGCCTAAGGAAGTAAAAGAGATACTTGAGATAGCTTTGCAGAACAAGTTCATAGACTCCAGGAACAAGCTGATGAGCCTAATGCTGAACTATGGCCTTTCAGGCATAGATATAATAAAGCAGATACAGAAAGAGATACTTAGCCTGGATATTGAGGGGCGGAAGAAGATGGAGCTTATCTCTGCATGCGGAGAGATAGAGTTCAGGATGACTGAAGGCTCTGATGAGTTCATCCAGCTAGAGGCCTTTTTAGCGATGGTAGCTTTAGCCGGCTCAAGATAAATCTTATGCACTGTCAACCGCCCAACTGGCGGATCCATAGATAATCATATTATGGAAGAGAAAAAAGAGGTGGACATGGATCTGGTAGATTCGCTTAGCCAGAGCAATAAGCTGCTTTCTGATTCTAATAAAGAGCTCTCGCATAAGCTGGTGCAGCTAAAGAACCTTCTTGATAACTACAGGAAAGAGATGGATTTCAGGGATAAGGAGAACAATGTCCTGAAAAATTCTGTAAAAGAGAAAGAGATAGGATTTGAGAGATCGATGAGGGAGCTGGAAGAAGTGAAGGCTTCACTGAAAGAACATCAAGAGGAGATCCTAAAGCTAGAAGAAGAGCTTGTTGAGAAGCGCAAGCTCCTTTCAGAGATAGAGGCTAAGACAAAACCTTTGGTGTATGAACTGGGATCTAAGGATAATACTATAAGGGAGCTGAAGAGGGAGCTGGATGCAAGGCAGGAGATGCTCGTCAAGCTGCACAGGGAAGTGGAATCTATGAGGGCAGATACTGCCCGGGTAAAGGAGCTGATGCAGGAGTCTGCACTCAAAGACAGGCAGCTGGCCCAGCTTGGCGGAAGGCTGAAACAGGATGATGAAGCTAAGACAGGGCATGATAGGGAGATAGAACGTCTTGACACCAAGCTTAAGGAGAAAGACCTGCTGATAAAAGAGCTTATAGATGACATAAAGCCATTGAGCGAGCAGATGGCCACTAAGCAGATGATGATTGAAGAGATGAAATCAGAAGCTGATACAAGAAAACAGCTGATCGTCAAGCTTAACAGGGAAGTTGAGATCCTAAAAGACCATAACACCCAGCTGATAGAACAGAACAAGGCGCTTCAGAGGAGGATAGACTTCCTAAAGACAGAGATGATCAAGATAAAGCCTTTTGTCGATGCGGCGATACATTATGGGGATTCTATAAGGCAGCTTCAGAACGAGTCTAAGATATTAGAAAAAGAGAATAAAATAAAAAATTAATACAATAGAAGATTATTATATCTTTAGCGGTTTCTTCATCTTCTTTATAAAATCTTCAGCCCTTTCACGGCATTTATCTGCAAGCGCGAACTCTTTAGCTCCTGCAACAACACCTAACTTCACTCCGCGCCTATCACTCTCTTCTTTCAGGTCAAAGCCCATAATCTTCCCTATCCCCTGGAGCTCGTCAAAAATCTTAAAGCTTAGCTCTTTAATATCTCCTAGTCTGTCCATCTTCTATCCCTCCTTTTCTCCTTAATAATAAACTAAAAGAATAAAAAATTTATTCTAGATTCTCTAGAACCCTTACAACAGTGTCGATAGTAGACTGGTAGACATAAGAAAGCTCAAGGTCTACCTGTTTGGTATATAGTGTGCCTGATGCCATCTCTCCTGTCTTAGGATACTTGCACCTTATAACACCTTCACCGTCTGTCAACCTTACTGTGTCTGTGCTTCCTCTAGATACGCATTCCCAGTTTGCAGGATCAGTCTTCATTGCAAACTTGACCTCTCCATAGGTTGAGCCGAATTCGTCTGCTGCATTAGCCTTGACTTTTCCGCCGCCGACATTATTGACCCTGTACTCGATGTAGAACTTCCCTCTTCCAGCAGGCCTTTCTGCAACTGAAGAGACAGTTATAGGCGCTCCTGAAGAGAATGCTGTCTTCGCTTCATCGACTATGCAGATGCTGTTGTCCTTAAGGTCTTCCTTATAGCAAACATCTGGCACAGCTACGAAGGTCTTGTAAGGATATTCTAATGTAGCATAGAAATGTGCATCATAGAAGTTTCCTGTAGTTATATCATATTTAGCGTTTCCGAAGCTTAACAGTTCCTCTCCTCCTTCCGGAAGGAATTCTGAAACCTTCTCTATTACATCTGAATTCTTGATAGAATTTGATGAAAGGCCGAATACTGAATGATCTACTCCCTTCAAAGTTATGGTGATAGAATTTGCAGCCATCTCCATCTCTCCCAGGTTCTGGATCCTTACATCCACTGGGAACTGCTCGTTCTCATATACTTCATTCACTCCGCCGACATCGCTCACAACGCCCATCTCTTCGAAGTTTGCAATGACCCCTTTCCATCCTCCAGAATAAGGGGATTCAACAGGTGCATTTCCGCCGCCTGATGTGCAACCTACCAAGATAAGCATAGAAATAACCAATAAAGGCATAATCCATTTCATCGCTATCCCTCCTTTTGACCTTGATTTTGATGATTTACCATTTAGACATAGTTTTTGTTTATAAATCTTTCGAAATTTGTTTATCTAAAAATAGGGTTATCAAAGGCAAGAATAGAGCGCTAAATATCATCATACCCTCCATAGTTCTCCATAGTTCTCCATAGTTCTCCATAGTTCTCCATAGTTCTCCATCATTATTAGGACATATTAGATATTTATCATGATGTTATAGTCAAATAAGAGAAAATTAAGTAATAAGAAATTAAATAATAGAAAAGGTTTAGTAAGAGGCTTAGTAAGAGCTCTGGGCATTCCTTATCTCGAGCCTTCTGGAATATGTCTTCCTATAGAAGTACTGAAGGTTAACGCTCATCGCAGCAAGGTATTCTGTGCCTGTTGAAGGTATTGAAGACTCAACATAGATTGTAGCAGCATTATTGGTAAACTTCAGTTCAGTAGGCTGCACAGTATTTACGCTTAATCCTGATATCTTTATGTTTCCTGCGTTGACAGGCATTATGTCAACCTCATTGTACTCAAGAGGCCTGTTGCAGGTCGTGGTAGTCACTACATCGCCGCCGCCGCTGTTCACCAGCCTTATCCTGAAGAGCATCTTCTCTTTTGGTATTATCTCCTGGTCTATGCTTGCTATAGCGATCGGTGCCCCCTGGCCTGCGCCTACTGAAACTACACCTGGCCTGCAGGTCTTGTCAGCAGCTACGCCCTTGTAAGGTTCTGGGTCGACGCAGATCATGACGCTTGCTTCAGTCTTATAAGGGTAGCATGCAGTGAGCATCAATGTTGGAGTATACCTGTCCAGGCCTTCCGGCATCGTGATGCTTGTGATAACTATATTCTCTATCCTGAACCCTCCTTCTTGGTTTATTGTAGTGACAGGGTCGAGCTTGCCGACAGAAAAGCTTTCTTTGTCAAGATGCAATATAGACTTATCAAAGCCGCTAAGATAGATAGTTCCGCCAGTCATCTCATAAGCCCCCTTGTTCCTCAGTTCAAGGAGCATTGGGATTGTCCTCTGGTTCGAGTATATTGTTGTTGGCGGACTTCCTGATGAGAACTGCATATCAAGGCTTTCATATCCTACATGAGGCTGGAAATCCCCTTGGTTCTCGCCGGATCCTCCGCCGCTAGTCCCGCAACCGGCAATAGCAAAGATAAATATAAGAAGAGCATTTAGAATGAATAAAACCCTCATTTTTTTGTTCATTAGAGCTTTTTATCCTCCTGCTATATTTATATCTTTCGATTTTTAAGCTTTTTAAGGAACTGAAGTAAGCCTCTTTATATCCACGCTTTTTGATATGCTGAAGACATATCCATAATCTAATTTTATGTATAATGGGGTGGTATATGAATATTGATCTATAGGTATCTGCTTCCCTACAGGAAGGGAGCATCTTATAAAATCTGCATCTGATTTAAGCCTGAATCTTTCAGGAGAGCATTGAAGGGGTTCTCCGTTCTCTCCGCCCAGCCTTACCTCATAATCAAAGGTGTTATAATCCTGGACCTCAATACCTGCAGAAGACCCTGAAGTGCATGCTTCCTTGACCTTGCCTGGCTTGAGGACCTCGCCATTACCTTTATTGGCTACATGTATCGTGAACATAGGCCTTATCGCCTTATCCCCTTCAG
>CAYNQH010000011.1:12375-13014 GCA_964399255.1 uncultured Methanosarcinales archaeon
GTATGCTAGTGACGGCAATAGGCGATCCTTGCCCGCTTAGTGATACATCTGCCATAGTGCAGGGTTTCTCGCCAGGCCTTAGCTTATAGACATCAGTATCTATGCATACCCCTGGATTGGCTATTGTAGTATAATCATAGCAGAATGTCATGAGTATTGCAGAAGTCATCTTCTCTGCCTGTGCAGTGATATCTTTAGCCTTGACATCAAAGAAATATTTTTCCTGTTCTGCAACAGGCTCTGCAACGCTCTTGCCTCTCATGTTAAAGGACATGGAAGAGCTTGACGTGCTTGTCAGCTCAATAAGCTGTTTCTCTACAGCTAAGGCTATATATCCATTACGGACATCATGGATCCCATCATTCTTAACCATTATCCCTACCCTGAAAGGGCTCTGTTCATAGACCTCACTTGGGGGTGCGCCTTCCAGCATCTGTGCCTCTATGCCTTTAGTGCCCTGATAGATATCTACCTCTGTTACAGGGGCATTCTGGTCTCTCCCTAAGATTGAACTTGAGCATCCTTCAATCAGGATCATAAGGAATATCATGATTAAAAGATATAAAGCTCTTGTTTTTATATTGGTGCTCATTTTATATCAACCATCATTTTTATTTGACTATTTTTTAATTGACTATA
>CAYNQH010000012.1:0-2669 GCA_964399255.1 uncultured Methanosarcinales archaeon
GAAAGCACCCTGCTAGATATTGCACAGTCATTGTTGAATACCGCATCCGGCCTGCCGCAGCATAACTGGAAGTCATAATAATCCTGGCTTGCTATATGTGCATTGGTAAAAGAGGATATAGAGAAAATGCCTGTCATGCCCTGCTTACATGAATAGTCGATTATGCAATTTTCGAAAGTGCATGATGAAGAGCATCCATCCTTGTTGAGATTGTTTCCGTCATCACAGTCTTCATTAGAGTCTAATATCCCATCTCCGCATCTTGCGAACTCGCAGTTAGTCCTGCAGGTAGAATAGTTCTCTGCCGGGCTGTCATCATTTAGGCTTCCGAGATCGCACTGCTCCCCTTCCCATATCCTATTGCTGTTCCTGCATGGGTAATAATCACTATAAGCAGGATCGCTGCACTCTCCGTCTGCTACAACATCACCGCACCATGGCAGCTTTGATATAGTCCTGCAGTGGAAAGGAAGGGTATCGCTATTCAACTTGCCATCTCCTTTATCATAACATTTTTGGCAGGTGGTCTCATTATAAGGCAGGCCGTCGTCGCATTCTTCCAATGGGCCGATTATGTTATCATTGTAGTATACCTGCTCTATCAGGGCGTATTGAGAGAAAGAGCTCAGGCTTACGGTGCAGATATTATTATCTGTATCGCATCCTGATCCTTCAACAAATACAAAACTATCATCCCCAACATTATACCTATAGACGCCTAAATTATAGTCTGACCCTGTGATCTGGCTGTCATCATAGGACATCTTAAGGATCACGGGGATAGGGAGCGCCTGCCCATCCGGGATTCCAGGATCTGAGGTTATGTTGAATGTAAGGACAGAACCTCCATATCCTTCGTCAGTGCCGACATTATAGCCTGTTAAAGAGGCATCTATCTTGAACTCCATAGTTCCTGAAGATACAACCCCCTCTGGGATCATTAGATTTATCACATTACCTTCTATACCTACATCAAGATAACCTCCCTGAGGTCCAACTTCAATGCTGCCTGATCTGAATGTCCTGATGAAAGGAGCTCCCGGATGGCCTTGCACCCTTACCTTGCCTGTAAGCTCAGGTATGATCGCGAAATAGTCATAGGAAGGCTCGTGCCCATGGCCTGGAGGGAACATTATCTCGACCTTATAGGAATTAAGATCTTTTTCGCAGTAATAATCCTGATGGAAATCTTCAGTTTTTGATAGTTCGCTGGCAGGCGCTCCGATGTAAGGAGGGAGCTTTCCATAAATATCGAATGTATCTATTGAATCGCATATGTTGTCTGCAAACCCTACATATTCTGCCCTGAAGACAGAGACTATCCCTTTATAATCATCGCTCCAGACCAATTCCTTGAATGCAGTTATCAGCTTGTAAAGGCTCATCCTGTTGTTTATGTATATCGATTTGAACTGCTGCGCCATCACATTATCAAGCTCTTCTGAGCGCATGTATGGCACATAATCGTCAGGATTGCTTTCTGGTATAACTATCCTGAAAAGGTATCTGAACATGCTGACAAGGAGATCTATGAAAGTATCTGCTGTGTCTCTCAATCCTACCTCTTCATTGCTGTAGATGATGGAATATGTCTTGCTGTTAAACCATAGCCTGCCGTCAGGAGCAAGGCAGTTCTCCCAGTCATCCTGG
Organism: uncultured Methanosarcinales archaeon; assembly: GCA_964399255.1. Taxonomy (GTDB): domain Archaea; phylum Nanobdellota; class Nanobdellia; order Woesearchaeales; family CAYNQH01; genus CAYNQH01. Next base: position 1,651 of record CAYNQH010000012.1, read on the forward strand.
CCTTTGCCGATGCAGTCCATGACTTCAGGCATTATGTTCTCAAACCCTCTTGTGGAGCCTAATTTACCGCCCTGAAGTGCACTTGGTTTTTCTATCTCTCTGTTCAATGAAGTGCCGAATATGACATGATTCTCTCCTGATTCATTCCATGAAAGGACGCAGAAGTTGTTTGTGCAAAGGTCAGGGAAGTCTGATCCTCCACCATATTTTATCTGGAACTGTTCTGCAGACATTATAGAATACAGAGGGGACTCTTCCTCGCCTGTTGCCTTATAATCGCACTCAAAGCGGTCTGTAAAGTATCCTGAAATGTATTTGAAGACATTCTCCCCTACCGCCTGGGATTCATAAGTATAATTGTTCAGTATAAGGTCGAACCTGTCGCATTGCAGGGTATAATCCCTTATCTCATTCTTATTGGCATAATCAAACATCTCTTCAGCTATCGTCTTAGTCCTTGTTGTCCAGCTTCCATTATCGCAATAGTAATCTGCGATCATGCTTCCGCTGGAGACGCACTGAGGCTGCCTTGACCTGTTTCCAAGGCCTACATATCCGTTCTGGCTGTAGTTCCCTGAACCGTCTGCAGGATTGAACTGAGGGTCTACAAGGCACATGCTCTCATCAGGGCACCATCCCTGGTCCTTCTTATACCAATCATATTTTTTGGTTGCCCATTTCCAGTCTCCCTCTATGCACCTATAGCCAGCATCATCTGTAGATTCTGCCTTGTTGGTTGTCTCCTTATACATCAAAGGAGCTCTTGAAGCGTCATTAGCGAAAAGATCCTGGTTCATGCATTCACGCCCGTTCCAGCAGTAGCTTTCAGGGCAGCAGCTCTCATTCCTGAAGGTGAAGCTTTTGAAAGATGTCCACAAAGGATCCTGAGGTATTGATTTTGTATTGTTCCTTATCTGAGGGGATGCCCCTCCGCTTGCCTTGCTAGACCATCCGTCATAAAGGTCGCAGAAATGCCTTCCTTGTATGCCCAGTGGGCAGCAGAGCCGTATTCGGCCTCG
>CAYNQH010000012.1:2679-3549 GCA_964399255.1 uncultured Methanosarcinales archaeon
GAACTAACAATGGTTCCCCTTCCATAGGCGAAGTCTGTTGTATGTTCATTATATAATCCGGAGCCATGCAGCCATAGAAGCTTCCGTTGAAGAAAAGCACTGCGAGCCGATAATCCTTGATGCTGATTAGTGAAAGTTGTGTACCTTCAGTCCCTGAAACAGTCCCTGAAGGATCCATAGGTATTGAATTAGTAGTATCAAAACCTCCCCAACCGCTCGAAGATCCCCTTATGAAAGGCACTATTGCCATTGAATAGCTATCTTGGTGAGGGTTCCTTGCAGTATATTGGTAAGTATTATCAGCGTAACGTCCTTCATTAAGAGGGTCAGGTATTGTTGCTGTGCACCCACTTTGGTTAATGCATATTGCCCTATGGGGTGTTTCAGCTAAACTCTTCCTTCTGATCCAATAGTCCATTATCATCAGAGCATTATCGTCTTGTATAACCTTGCCATTCACACATCCTGTAAGGGCTCCCGGGATTGAGAAATACTCATTGGAATCATCTCCGCAGCAAGCACCAAAATCAACAAATCCAGACCAACCATAGGATGGTATGCTCGTGCATGCAATCTTGCCGAAAGGAATATTATTATCGCTGCAATCTCCAGACATATCAGCACACACTTCAGTAGGCGTCCCTGAAGCACCATCATAAGCCTCTTCTTTGCTTATCCCTGTTCCTACAGCCGAAGCTGGAACCTTTGAAGAGGACTCGTCAAGATCTTCGAGCCATATGGAATAAGGATAAGTTCCAGAGCATACTTCGTTCCCATTTATTGTAGGAGAATCAGAAACCAATTCTTGCTTGGGGATAAGATGCAGCTTATCAATCGCGATGACAGTTTCAAATATATCTTCTGTAATCG
>CAYNQH010000012.1:3559-12994 GCA_964399255.1 uncultured Methanosarcinales archaeon
AGGGGAAGTATACCTCCATCTAACTTCTCCTTGATTAGACATGTCCCGTCTATCATGTCTTATATAGATTGCATTCACATTATTAGGGCAGCCTAACCAATCTCCTGCCAAACTATCACACTCAGGGATAGGAATCACAACATGGTTCCAGCTATTAAGTGCCGGGCTGCCCACTATATAATCCTTAACATCCCCCTCAAAAAGCCAGGTATAATCATCATAAACTTCATCACCATAAATTGAAGCAGAAGTCCCTATCTGGAGCTTCATATTGTATGTGGTAGTAAAGAATACAAAAAACTCAAGCTGCTGGAAGTTAGTCCAATCATTTATAGGATTATCCCAATTGTTAAAGTGTATCCTTTTCTTAAAATTTGAGAATCCTGATGAAAGTCCGTATACAAATATGCAGTTTGACCGCTGCCTTCTTGACGACTCCTGCTGGTTCTGTCCTGAACTGGAGCATCTGAACTCTTTTATGCTGTTTATAAAATCTCCTGAACGATAAGCCTTGTTTGCTGCTCCTCCGACAGAATAGTTCAGAGAATATCCTGCGCATTCTGCAATATAGCTTGTTTTCTCATCTATAGGATGGCATAAGAATCTTTTTGAATAATGCTGAAGAGAAGCTATATCTGTACCTCCTCCAGGAGTAGGGACAGAGCAATAGTCAGGATTGCAGTCAAGGTCGAAGTCTATAGTTGATCCTGACTCACAAAAATCAATCGCCCCAGGGTATACCTCATGAGCAGAATAGTTTACCCTATAAGTTGAAGCAGGATTGTTCTCTCCTAAATAAACACCTTGATCAAAACAATCAGGCGCCTCATTTTCAGTCTGAGGGCAGGAAGGATTCTCAGGGTGAAGGCCTGCATAGCCATCTCCATCCCAGTCACACTCTGTAGGATAACCTCCAAACACGTTCAATAATAGATCCTGTATTGGGATTATATCCGCAGCCCTAGTACCACCCTCTATATCAAGATCATACCAATCATAGGGATTATCTTCTCCAAATACATCAAATACAGTTGCGCCTTGGAAGTTCTCAGCTGTTCTTGCCAAAGGCAAAGAATGGTAAGCCTCTACCATATTGCCAGAATCAGTAGCTGAGCTTCCTTCATCAATGTCATATATTAAAGGATCATCTGGAAAATTAGTCGTGGCTATTCCTTGGTTAACCCCGCAGAAAAACCACCTATTGCTGTTGGATATCGCATCAAACTGCTCTTCAGGCCTCTTAACAGTATATATCTTAAAAACATAATTATGATCATCTGCTAAAGCCCATTCTGGACATAGATCATTCGCATTGCAGGTTGTTGTAAGGTTATTGAGGCACATATACCGGAAAGAGTATATCTTTTCAGGATAAATCCTTCTGAAAACTGCAGTCCAGCCGAAGTCTTCTGGATCATCACCGCAGCATCTTGGGCCTGCTCCGCTATGGCCTACAGTGCCTGCCTCGATTGTAGAGCCTTGGTTCTCTCCGCTTACGCTCCAGAGCCATTCTGAGTTGGTAAGGGTATTCATCCTTCCTGCAACTTCAGTAGGCCATTCTGCATCTCCTACTATGCACTCGCATAGGTCTGGGTTAGCATCAAGGTCGAAATAAGTACGGTTCTTCCTTATGTTTGAATTAGGAAAACTGTTTACTCCTTGATCACCACGAACCTCTTCACAGGCAGCATCCATCATCTCCCTGACAGGCACAGCAACTACTGCCCTATAGCAGGAAGCACCATCAACACTTGGGGAATTATAATTACTAAGAGAAGTCATGTAATATTGTTTGTTTGTTTGGTCAAAATAAGGCCTTAATGAATCGTCTCCAAAAGGTCTTGTGCCTCCTGAAGCCGGCTGCAGGAGATTCATAAGAGCCATAAAGCCTAAAGGAGCATCGGCAGGTAAAGTGAGCCCTTCGATAGGCCAGTTCTCATCGCTATAGTCTTTATCATTGCAGAGCCAGAAAGGGTCTCCTTCCTCAGCTGAAAATTCCCCGACATCTCCTGTGGTAATACCTGTTCTGCTTAGATGTTGAGTAAACTCTGATAATGAGTAGTAAGCATAAAAGCAGTGATCGCTAAAATCTAGATTTTGGTTGCTCCCAATCCTGAAACTATCCTCCCCTTCACGAGTGCAGTTAAAGCCGCAACTGTCAGAATCGCCAGGGTATCTTGCAAGGTAGCAGTTAGATACCTTATTCTTTGCAACTGAACTGTCCAAAGGGAAGGGGTTGTATGCTGAGACAGCCTGAGTGCTTGTCCTGCAAGCTGAAGAATCGTCTGGAAAGCAATCTTTCAGATAATCATCGTTCGTCTTAGTAACATCAGAATTTGGGATCTCATCAAAGTTGAAGTCAAACCATTTGGTGGTAAGGTCCCATCCTAACACAGAACTTACAGACAAAGAAGCTATCACAATGATCAGGAGAACAAGGACTACAGGACGAAAAGATAAAGTCCTATCTAAAAGCCTCTTTTTAGTCATATTCACCACTTTTTTGCATCGATGCAATTTTCAAAAGGAAAAAGCTGAAACAAGCTTTTTAAGGTCTTTATTTAAAAGTCTACTATTTAAATCTTTCTGTCAGGAGGATAGCAAAGTTTAAATATTTCAAAGGCAGGATAAGATATATGGGAAAGGTCATAAGGTATATCAAGCAGTTCTTTGAAGAGTCTGAAGAAGAGCTTCTGGAAAACATAAAGGAAGCGAAAGAGACGATAAAAGAGAACGAATCATATATCAAAGAGGCCGAATCAAAGCTCAAGAAGCTGAAAAAGAGCAAAGAAGAGCCGATAAGGCTGTTCACCTTGAGAAATATCTCATACCTTATCCTATTCGCGCTGATATTCATAGGGATCTATTACGGAACATTATTCTCTATATCAAGATATAATGGATGGAAGATAAGCTATAAGTTCGAATGCCCTAAAGATATGAAAGATGTCTGCCCAGAATGCGACATAATAGCGACATGCATCCAGCATGACATCAACTATGACTATTTCACCCAGGTCAACAGGACAAAGGAAGAGGTCAACCTATACTTCTTAGCCAAGAACCAGAGATCAGAGACTGGCCAGTGCAAGGCAGAACTGAGCATAGAATCAGCAGGCAAGGTGATTCATCAGGAGACCCTTCAGCTCGGAACCCTAAAGTCAGGAGAAGAAAGGGTGTACAAGACAAAGATAGTAATCCCGGAAGGAGAAAGCAAGTTCATAGTGAAGCCTGAATGCATCTACTGATTCTTTGAGCGATAATATGATCTTATTAGAAAACTTTATATAAAGCATTATTTTTAAACCTTTAAAAAGAGGCGAAAATGGTAAGCAAAAAGCTAGTCAGCTATATAAAGAGCAGTCTGGAAAAAGGTTTCTCAAACGATGAGATAATGAAGAAGCTCCAGGACAAAGGCTATTCAAAGACTGCTATAAATGCTGCTTTCTCTACAAACCCTCAGAAGAAAAGTTTCAATCCTAAATATCTCATTATCGGGGTTACAGCAGTGATAGTCATCGCGATAGTTGTGCTTCTTGTGTTATACCTGCCGAAGAATGAGCCTGAAAAATCCTCTGCTCCAAAGACTGAGGGAACCAATATTCAGCCAGGCACCGAAGTCAAACAAGAGATACCTCCTCAATCAGAAGAAACAAAAGCTGTCAATGTCCAGGAGGTTATGGATGGGTATAAAGAAGAATGTTTAAAAGATTATAAAAAACGTGTCCATCTAATATGTGAAGCATTTATTGAAAGTAACATCTCAAAATGCGAACAAGCGACTTCAAAAATGGAGATTGAAAAATGCAAGGGCTCATTCTACACTTCAAAAGCATTTTTATCCAATGATATCTCACAGTGTGAGAATATTAAAGAAGAATACGCACATGATTATTATATATTCTGCAAGGGTGCGATAAACAAAGATATCTCCATCTGCCAAGGCGATCCAGATTGTATTGCGCAGATGACACAAGACATCTCAAAATGCGAAGAAGAAAAAGACCCCCTCTTGAGAGAAGACTGCAAAAACATAGTTCTAATCACCCTGGCACAGTTGAATGATGATGATTCATTCTGTGATATGATAAATGACAGAGAAAACAAAGAGGTATGCATTGGTTATATAAACAAAGTTTCATGCATGACCTATTCAGAAGAGATATGCTCTGATTTGGCTTACCTTTATGCTTTTGAGATGACAAGAGAGGCCGGGCTATGCGATAAGATAGTGAATCAGACTGTAAAAACAGAATGTTTAGATGTCTTTTACTCAAATAATAATGAATGTGAAAAGATTAATGAACTTTCCGTAAGGAATGGGTGCTACTCAAGAAGAGACTACCAAAATTATTTTTCAGGTGTGAGAAAGAAGGATAAAGGTATATGCGAGTCAATAACCAACTATGAAATCAAGAAAGCGTGTATGAGTGTCATAGATAATAATCTCAAACTGTGCAAGAGTGTTCAGGAGCCTCAGTTCAAGCTTTTCTGCCTTACCCAGTTTGCAGAAGAAACAGGAGATGTTTCATTATGCAATGAGATGGCTGATGAGGAAGGCATCCAAAGATGCAGAATATCATTAGGGATTGCTTAGGTCTTCTCACTACTTCTTTCGAGAAACAGAAAAGATATTATGCCTAGGATTACCAACAGCCAGAAGGCCATGAATCTTGAAAGGATCGTTGCAACAGCTGCGATATTCTCTGCCAGGCCCGAGTATATCAAGAGCGCGAAAATACCTCCTTCTACTGCTCCTAATCCTCCAGGAAGCATTGAGACCACCCCCATTATCGCAGAGAAAGACAGGATAGACACGGCAAGTATGATGCTTATCTCAGCTCCAAACCCCCTCAACACAAGATAGAAGCTAAACGACCATGCAAGATAATAGGCTAAAGACAGTAATATCCCAGTAGGCAATACTCTTGAGCTAGTGAGGGCACGGCTGGAAACAAATGACTCTTCTATCTTGAGCAGATTCTGTCTGATAAACCTTATTCGCCAAAGGTGATTATAGACAAATCCTGAGAGACCCCTGCTTTGTAAAAGAAAGACTGAGACTAACAATGCAGCCATTACAGAGAATATCCAAAGATAGTTTACATTAAAGATTCTCAAGATAGGCAAGGAAAAAAGCAGGACTATAAAGAACATCGTAAGGTTGCCTACAAAATGTATCGGTACTGTCTTCTTGAGGTTTATGCCCTTATGTTTTTTCAATAGATAGAACCTTACCAGCTCTCCTGATTTAGCCGGCAGAATCCCTGTTGCGAAGCCGGAAAAAAATATTAATATGCTCGTCTTAAGATCGATGTCAAGTTTGAGCCGGTTAAGGTAATAGTTCCATCTTGCAAATTCAAGCATTACCCCTAGAGAGAACAATAAGATGACTGGAATTATAAAGAAAGGTTCGAAAGATAAGACTGCCTCCACAATCTCATTAAATCCTGTATAGAATATCATAGCTGAGTAGATTACCACCCCAAAAATAAGGCCGAACATTATCTTCTTCATCATTTCAGAAAAGCCCTCCAAAGCTGGACTGTAGAAGAGAACTTTGAGCTGAACTCATGCATAGTGCGGACATTCAAGAGATGCCTTAGGATGAGCCTTGGCCGCATATAGAACTCTCGGAAAGCCTTATCATGCAAGGATTTAAGAGATGCATCATCAAGACTGATTTCTTCAGTGCTGCAGAGCCCTGTACCAGGATAATGAAGCAATACATCAAAAGAAGCGTACAAGGGATTTAGTCTCCTTGAGAAGTCTATAGTCTCCTGGATGGTCTTTTCTGTGTCTCCTGGGTGGCCTATCATGAAATGGGCAACAGTGTCTATGCCTATCCTGTTGCAGTAGTCAAATACCCATTCTATGTTCTTTATCTTTGTGCCTTTCTTTATCTTATTAAGGATGTCCTGATTGCCTGACTCTACTCCAAACTTTATCAGGTGGCAGCCGGCCTTCTTCATCAGCTCAAGAAGGTCTTCATCAAGTGTATCGATCCTGGAATTGCACATCCAGCTGAGCTTTATCTTCTCAGTTATCACCCCCTCACAAAGTCCAGTTATGAAATCCCTGTCTAAGGTCAAGTTCTCATCCCTAAAGAAAACTTCCTTGAAACCTTGTTGCTTCAGGCTCTTTAGCTCTCCCATCACATTTGCTAAAGAGCGTTTCCTGAAACTCCTGCCATACAATGAAGGCACTGTGCAGAATATGCATTCATGTGGGCAGCCTCTTGTAGTTATGATCGTAGTTGATGGAACTCTCAGGGCAAAAGGATTCTTATAATTCTTTGAGTCTTCTTTCCTAAGATTAGGGGAGGGGATGGAATCAAGGTCTTCTACAAAGGCCTTATCAGGGCTTATATGGCTGCCGAAGCACACTCCGGGGATAGACCTCATCCTGGCCTCGTCACCATAGCTGTCTGCAATCCTTGCAGCTACTGCTTCTGGCTCACCCCTTATCACAAAATCAGCTTCTTTCATCACCTCTTCAGGACAGATTGTAGCATGCTGGCCGAAAGCTACTGTCCTCGCCTTAAGGCCCAAGGACCATATAAACTCTATATCCTCTTTGAAGGTGAATGTGCCTGTACCAAAAAAGACAAGGTCAGGATCAAAATCAGCTATCCTCCTGGCAGTCTCTTCTTTTGAAGATATCGAGCCGTCCAAGACCAAGACCTCATGCTTGTCCTTCAGCAGGCCTTCAAGATAGTAGAGCGTAAGCGGCGGCCAGGAATAGTCAAGGAACTTTTTCTCATGCCAGCAGCCATAATAGGTATCCCTAACCATATCTTTCTTGTTCGGTGGCACTAATAGAAGGATTTTTGGCATAAGTTTTTTAAACAGCCAGAGCTTTATAAAACTTATGCTGCAAGAATTTAGGGATTTCATAAGATATGAGAAACAGTTCGGATACAGGGTGCTTATTCGTGACCTGTTGGGGATAAATAGGCTTTATCTCCAAGGTTACTATATGAACAACCTATTAGATTGGGCCAAGAATAAGGGCATTAAGTTCACTTTCTTTGTTACAGCGAGGAATCTGTCTAAGCACAGGAAGATAATACAAAGGATAAGGCAAGATGGCCATGAGATAAGCTCACATGGCTATCACCACATCCTTCTTGATAGGCTGCCTTACAAAGAGATAAAGAAAGAGTTCCAACTAGCTTATAATGAATTCAATAGATTTGGGATAAAGCCAAAAGGATTCAGGCCTCCATTTCTAGCTATCAACCCGGATGTGATAAAAGTGGCTGGAGAGTTCGGATTTGAGTACATCTCAAGCACGGTTGGGGGTAAGCCATTTAGGTATAAGAACAAGGTCTGGGAGGTCCCGATAATAGATCCTTATGACTGGCAGGGAATCGTAGTGAAAAATATTAAATTTGAAGAGTTATTACCTATATGGAGGGGATCAAAAAATGGAACTTTCCTGTTCCACCCCTGGATCATAAGAGATAAAACACAAAAGATCGACTTCCTAAAGAAGAGAAAATACAGGATTTCAGACAACATAAACAAGATCAGCGTGTCTTTTGACCTATTCTAAAGATGAAAAAAGGAGCAATAATAAAATACGCCTACATCGCATCATTGATCATAGCTTTGAGTGCTATAGCATTAATAATTGTATCTCCCGAAACGATCCATGTACTGAGTAAAGAAGGGGCTGCAATAGAGAATATGCAGGTTGTCCTGATAATAGCCTCTGCTTACTTTTTCTTTGCTTCTTCCAAAAAAAATGACAACAAAAAAATAAGAATCTTCCTTATAATTGTCGGTGTGCTTATGGTTATGAATGCTCTGGAAGAGATTGATTGGGGATCAAGATTCGTAGAATCCAATATTATCGATAAAGGTAAATCAGCCACATGTGAGGAAAGTTTTAACCTTCATAGCCTGTGTTTCGTAACATATATTCTTGGAAGAGATATAATCTTCCACCCAATCGGAGAAGGTTATCTTATACTATTAGTGATCTATTTTGTGTTGCTCCCATTTACTTATAAAAATAAAATAATAAAATGCCTAACAAAGAAAACTGGATTGGTCCTGCCGCCGAAGGCTTTTGCAGCTATCATCATGGCAGGCTTAATATTAACATTATTCTCCCCATCAAACTTTGGAAAGGGAACGCTTGGCGAAGAGACAGCAGACCTCCTGTTCAGCATCACACTTCTCGCCTTTTCATTCCTAATCTATAAAGAAGCAAAAAAGAAAAATCTTAAAGTCACTTCTTTTGTTTCTTAGATTTCTTTGCAAGAGTATCCAAGATCTCGACAAGCGCTTTCCTCATCTTATAGAACTCATAAGCGCCGATAAGTATCGCTATCGCGATAGGAATCTGTGTTAGCAATATCGCAGTGACTGTATCCATATTAACCTCTTTTCAGCCTAGCCTGGACCTCTCTCAGCCTCCTATTAAGGAGATAAAGTTCCACTATGCCTACGGCACATATAACTAAGTAAGGCATATGGGTTATGACTAGCATCTGGCCGGCATCCATAGTTTTATGCTATCCAGAACTCATATTTAAGCTTTTTGCACAATGCCTTAAGAGGCTCCAGAGGGGCAAAATTTATAAAAACCGTAGATAATGCAAGATAAAATGATTGTACTGGGGGTCTGGGATGGCCATGATTCTGGCGCTGCACTGGTGAGAGATGGAAAGCTAGTCAGCGCTGTGAATGAAGAGCGATTCACAAGGCGTAAGCTCGAAGTCCTATTCCCTCAAAACTCAATAAGGTATTGCCTGGAGGCCAATGACCTTAAGCCGAGCGACATAAATGTGGTGGCTTTCTCTACTACTGATTTCAGCCTTACCATTACAAGGAATATTCCAAAAATAAAGGAAGATTATTACTTTGTAAGAAGAAGGATGAGGCCAGAACGGTTTCCTGAGCTTAACAGGCAGATCCTGAACTCAACCGGAAAGCTCAAGCCGACCAGACTATCCAGACAGCTTTCTATGATGGCAGTGAAAAAGGAGCTCTCAAAGATAAGTTTTAAAGATTATAAACTATACATTGTTGACCACCATCATGCTCATGCAGCAAGTGTATACTACACTTCCGGGATTAACCATCCCCTGTGCATAACTCTTGATGCTCTCGGTGATGGGCTTTCATCTACTATAAGCGTGTGTAATGATGGAGAGATTGAAAAGGTTGCAGAGAATAAGACAAAGGACTCTCTTGGCCTGTTCTTCCAGGAAGTCACAAAGCTCAATAACATGCGCATACTTGAGGATGAAGGTAAGGTGATGGCCCTTGCTTCCTATCATAAAAAAGCAGATAAAGGCTATAACAGAAACCCCATGCTTGATTTCTTCACTGTTGAAGGTATGAAGACAAAAGCCAGGCTTGGCCTTAACACAAGATATTCAATGCTAAAGAATCTCTCACAGAATTTAAGCAGAGAGTATTT
>CAYNQH010000013.1:0-12765 GCA_964399255.1 uncultured Methanosarcinales archaeon
CGAGATATATCTATTAAGGTCGTTATTGAACTTCTACTTTTAAATGTCCTTGTTTATCTTCAGCATGAGATGGTGAAGATCTTTATAGCATGGTTCTTCTTCATTCACTATGCTGAACATCCTTCTTATTGTTGAGGATGCTCTTTCCATGTCCCCTTGCTGGTATAATGCCTTGGAATAAAGGATAGATATGTCCAGATTCAGAGGGTCTGATGCTGCAAGCCTCTTCAGGTTGCTGATGCTTGCTTCGAGATCCCCTGAATCGAAGAGCTTCTTCGCTCTCATGAAATAGAACTCGTCGAGACTATTCTTGAACATCGAATGGAAATTGTTCTTACTGCTCATCGCATCAAACCTTCTGTTCAGCTTATCGATGAGGGATTCCCGGCTGACCTCTGAGCTTATCTCATCGCTGCAGGCATTGCTGGCTATAAGCACGGTCTTAAGGTCTTCCGGATCGTTTATCTTTGAGACAAAACTTTCAAAGTTAGGGTTTTTTATTATATCAAGTATTGTTATCTGCAGGAGGTACTGGGGGATTGTCGGTTCTTTTTCCGATATTGCCATCCCTCTTAAAGAGCCTACGAGGTAATCTTTGTGGTTCAGCAGCAGATAGTCTGCCCAATCGTTCAGTGCTATCCCTCTGTCAAATATCTCGAAGAGTTTTTCTTCAGAAAGGTCGCTATATGGGATGAGCTTATCTACCATGAGGATCTTGTTCAGGTTTTTGCCTGAATCGTCATGTCTTATCATCTCTATGGCTCTGCTCTTTTTTATGTTCTTTATGAGGTATTTTGAGACTATCCCCAGGACAATGCCATATCCAGAATCATCTTCAACAGGAAATATCTCATCCAGAAGGGATTCATAGCCTGAACTCCCTCCTTTTCCCCCATTTTTTGAAGCTTTCTCGAGAATCTCATCGAGAAAAGACAGGTCTTTTTTCTCCTTTTTCTCCTCTCTTTTTTTAGGCTTGTTGAAGATGTTCCCTTTAGCCATTTCTTGAGCCAGAAACTCTCCTAAAAAGTCCTTTGTCATAACATATCTTAGGGGATATTTTTTTAAATGGGTTTTCTAGAAAAAACATCCTTTTTTTTGCCATTCCCGGAATAACAACCAAGAAAGATGCAAATGTTCCGAAAAGATGGTGTTTTACTGGATTTCTTTCATATTTAATAAAACTATAATAAATTCATAATAAAACCTGATCAAAACCTAAGTGAATTAGTTACTTTAAGGCCTTTCCTTCTGACCTCATCTATGGATATTGCCTGCTTCTGATAGGCTGGCTGAGGAAGTATATGTCTAAGATTATAAGCTTTAGTCATAAACATCTCGCAAAGGCTCAGCATTATGGCAACTGCGGATGCTGCAGGCTTATTATAGACTGAAGGCATGTCTGTATCCCCTGTGCATATTGCGCTGAACTCTTTTAGGCTCGCATGATTAGCAGGATGAGGGTAATTTCTTTCAAAAGTAAGGATCTGCCGGTCATATCTTATCTTCCCCTGGTTATCGAGGTAGACTCCAAATCCCACCCTTACTTTTCCAAATTCATAAAGCTTGCCTTGATCGCTCTCAAGTACGAATGGAGGGATCTCATTATAGACATATAATTTATTATCCCTTGTCAGATAGCCTAAGTTTCCTGTGCGGTAAGAGTCTTCCTCAAGGATCTTGTGTAATTCTGTATCTTTGTTCATGGATTCTATCTGTTTTATCAGGCCGGTATCAGAATCTGTAATCCTCCTGTTAATAAGGTCCTTTATCCTCTGCTTGTATTCCTTCTCTATGGTTGATATGTCCACCCTGGAATGGCCTGATATGACGAACCTGTCTCCTTTTATCTTAAGGTAAGCCCTGCTCCTTGAAGCATCTTTCTTAAGGTCATAGCATTCTCCCTCGAGTATCAGGACATTCTTGTCTTTGAGGATCTCTTTCTCGAATATAGATTCTCCTTCTTTCAGGAAGTTGATTGAAAACTTGTCTTCCTCCCCTGATTCTTCAGTCTTGACTATCTCATCACCTATCAGGACCTTAAGATTATCAAGATAGTCTTTATTGCTCTTCTTAAAATAGGCAGGGAAGACCTCTTTAAGGAGGAAGAGCTTTATCTTGCTGTTGCCAAGGCTTTTGAAATAGTTTATCTTCTTGTTGAAGTCCTTCTTGGCCTGCTTCAGCCTATCCTGCACCTGAAGGTTTACATACTCAAGTATCTCTTCCTCATGATCATCAAAGTATGCTTTTTCTACCCTCTCAAGACTCTCTGATTCTTCGATCCTCAGCTTTTTCGAGAGCCAGAAAAGGTAGTTGCTGTTCTTAGGCCTGGCTTTCTCTACTGTGTAGAACCTGTTCCCTACAAGGACAACATTGTTCTCAGATGCAAGATCATAAAAAAAGGTCTGAGGAAGGCTATTCCCTGCCAGTATAAAATCAAGGTCTCTATTTGCCATGCTCATCGCTCCTTTCTGCATAGGATCAGATATCAATATCCGGCTGTCAAGGGCCTGAGCTTCTCCATCATAGCCTTATATTCGGATTCAAATCTAGGGTCATATTTCCTATGGTTCTTTGACAGCTTATTCTTTATGTACCTATTGTCAGAAAGTATCCCAAATATATCCCTTAACCTATCCTTCTCATCCCTGTTGAATCTTATACCTGAAACTGCAGAGTATCTTTCCATTATCTTGGATATCCTCCCTCCTTCACCTGCCCAGTTAGAATACTTCCTTCCTTCTTCGGTATACTCGCCTGAAAGTATCAAGGCAAGGTCCTCGATGAACATGTCCTGATCGCTCTTGCCTTTTTTAGCCTCCCCCTCTCGCCTCTCATGAGGCTGAGCCAGGATTTGGTAGTATTCCTTCATCCGGTAGGTATAGGTATTGGGCTTATCCTCCGCGATGACAGAAGGTTCTCTTCCAGCTTTCTGCAATGCTGATTTCATGCTCTTGAAAGTTTCAAGGCTGCCTATCCTTGTCTTTAGCCCTTCTTTATCATTGAGTTGTATAGACCTGTCAAAAAGCACATTTTGATAGTCTTCCCTCCTGTAAGAGACCCTGAACTCTGACTCAGTGTACGACCTTATCTGGGATTCTTTCTCTGCAAGCCTTTCATTGAGAGTTATGCTGCCTACATCCTTGAACTTTATAATTTTCCTCGTAGGCTTTGCTCTCATCTTCGCCTCTTCCTCCTTCTTTCTTAAGACAGAAGACAGCTTCTTGTTCTGGGCCTTAAGCTTCTTGTTCTCAGAAGAATACCTATATCTCTCCAGCTGAAGTTCCTGGATAAGGCTTTGTTTAGGTGAAAGCTCTTCTTCCTGCTCAGAGATCTTCCTTTCAAGAGAGCTTATCAGCCCTCTTAGGTCTTTATTCTCCTGAGATAAAGCCTGTTTCTGAGATGGAAGGTCTCCTATGTCCTCGAGACTCTTCACGATGGCTGCATTCTGTTTCCTGAGAGCCTCATTCTCAGACAGGTACTGCTGCCTTTCCTTCTCGATCCTGGCTTTCAGGGATTTCTCCTTCTCTTCAAGAACATTAAGGTCTATCAGAGGCTTGTTATCATGCGCATCAATTATTGCCCTCATCTCTTCATTCTTCTTTGTCAGGACATCAATGTCAGATTTAAGATTCTCATTCTCTTTAGTAGAACCTTTAAGTGCATCATATATCACATCAGAACATTTCATACCTAGCAACTGCATTAATAGAATATTATGTTCCATTTCACTAGTAAAATTTTTAGATTCTTCCATATTCTTTGTGATGAAATCCAGCATTGCGACAGCTTCATCATAAGATAAGCGAGCATCTTCCACCATCTTTAATTTTGTGTATATGTCTCCAGCTAATTCAGCAGCATAGGCTCTCACTTCCATCTTATTTTTAGTTTGGTTATACTCATGAAAGAGATATTCTGCAGCCTCTTCTAACTGGCCATTACCTACCATCTTATCTGCAAGGGTTTTGATAAAAGATCTCTCATTTTCAACCTCTTCATAATATCTTTGCAATCCTAAATGGGTTTCCTCATTTTTTCTTACATTGCCATTCCCTTGTTGCGGTGCAAAAGCCTGTTCCAGAGCTTCATCTAATGCTCTCTCCTTACCATTTTGATGTCTTTCCCAGGCGGCATCAGCCATACTGCTTAAGACTCTGTCTAGTGCTCTCTCTTTTCCTCTGTCCTTTTTAGGTCTTAGCCCTAATGCCTCATCAATAAGCTCGTCTTTGCCCATTTTTGTCTCTAATTCTCATATTTAACCTGCAATACAAAAGGTTATCTGTCCTGTTTTTTATTTATTCACTTTTTCCCTTTTTCAAGCTCTCTCATATACTCTCTTGTAGGGAGGTTTATAATAGTATCTGATCTTAGCTTCATAGGATCTAATCCTTGGTTCAGGGATAGTATTATCTCAATCCTTCTGTCATTGCACCACCCATATTTATTATTTATTATCTCATAAAGGGTGTCATTCTTACTATCCTTAGGGTTATATTTGAATATTTCTATATCTTTAGGAGAAAGTCCATCACTATCTGGCAAGGCATCCTTTGGAAGGGTGCTCCCCTCGGAGGTATTGCCTCCAACCAATCTGCCTTCCTGACCATCATCCAGGTATTCAGCTTTTGCGGTCGCTCCTGGCTTAACCTCAACCCCTGCTTGGATCCCATAGTCTGCTTCAATGGTCCTGCCTTCTGAACCTCCTGCTAAAGTTTCTAATGAAGAACCAGGAAGGGGAATAACAGGGTTTGTCCCTTTAGGAAGTATATCTATATCTTCAGTCAAATTTTCTGTAAATGGTGAGATTATATCAGCAGGCTTGGTCGGATTGCTGTCTTTTAGGTATGATGAATGATAAGAATATCCGAGATAGCCTATTGCAGCTATAAGGCATGCAGAGCCCAGGATTATCCTTCTCGTCCTTAAGCTTTTTTCTTTCTTTTTAAGGCTGTCCTCGAGCTCGCTTTTGGTCTTTATTATCTCAGGGTAAAGCGAGTAATCATTTATCTTCTCCTTTGATTGTATTATATTTACCAGCTCATCTACACCTGCCTTGATGACTTTCCGATTTTTAGAGCCTTTTGTCTTTTTCTCTATCTTCCTATACTGCTGGTTCATCCTCTCGGAGAATTTTCTCTTTTTCTGTTCAATATGCTCCCTATATTCTGCCAAGAGATTGTTTAGTGAGGCATAGTCTGAACCTGAATCATCTTTGCTAGATTTCATCTTCCCTCGGCAGATTTATCTTTACAATCCTATCAAGGATACCATAATATTTCTTAAGAAGGGTTTCATCCTCCAATAACTCTCCAGAAAGCTTTTTATAATCGATGTCTCCTTTTTTCAGATGAGGTTCTATACCTCTTTTTTTCTCTTTCTCTATATCTCTTTTTACATCTTTCTCTAAATTTAATATACTATTCCGCAATTTTCTGTCGAAAATCTCCATTTTATCCTTTAAGCTTTTGTCTTTAGAAGGTTTATATTCAAAAGATGAATGATAATTGTTTATGAAATCCTTAAGCTCAACAGCAGTAAATTCTATCAAACCTATCCTGCTTACAGGATCTTGAGAAACACGGAATGACTTTTCAAACCTAGATTCAAGATCTTTAAAGACTGCCAGGTAGTCAAGCCTAGGGTTAGGTAGTGCAACCTCTGTTGAATTGATAAACAATCCTTCCCTTTGTATAGGCATATTATCTATCTTCACTCCCTTCCTTTTTTTGGAACTATACCAATGTTTGGTCGGTCTTTCCCTTGTTGATGCAGGCTCTTCGCTCTTAGGTTCTGAAGATTTCTTAACCCTGATCGGAGCAGCCTGCTCATAGACTATGCTGTCTCTTATATGCGACCTCAATACCTCCTCCCTATCTTCTATATTGTTCTTCTGGGCGATGAACTCTAAAGGGAGGTTCTTATTTATTATCAGCTCTGACCTGGATTTAGGATCCTCAAATCTGGCTTCCGCATAATAGCTCTTGTCCTTGACCCTCTGTTTCCCCTGAAAGCTATTCTTGTTTATCACTATGCTATAAGAGAACCCTATGTAGTCCATCTTCTCTTCTAATATCCCTTTTATCGCGTCCTCTATCCCCCTCATCTCTTTCATCCCATCCTTGCTAAGCTGGAATATAAGTTTCTTACTGTGGAGATTTGAAGGGCTTACCTCAAATATGCCTGAATCCTCATCATATCTGGCCTTGAAAGGGCCTATCCCATAGACCTCTCTTTTTGAACCTACCAAAAGATTCTTATTCTTCCTCAAATCAGTCACAAGACCTTCCAGGTGGTCATCATCAGTGCTTGAATGGAAGGTGCCAAAATTAGCATGACTATGCCATAAGCCTATCACCTTCTTCCCTGCTTCTCTTAATTGCCTAAATGCCTGTGCAGGATCCACAGGGATTGCATATCCTGAGTAAACCTTCTGTTTAGGCATGAGCAGGGCGTCAGTCACTATACCATCAAATTTTTCAGTGTCAGAGAGAAGATAACCTAAGCATTCAAGGTCCCTTCCGGTCTCTTCACAGACTAGCTTTGCGTAGATGCAGATCTTATCAAAGGTCTCTTCAGTTATTTTTATCGAAGGGAATAGATCAGCAGGGTATTCTTTTCCAGCTGATTCAAGAGCAAGGTCAAGATATTCATTTCTCATTTTTGTCCTCCTAATATCTTATCAAGATATTTATCATGCGCAGAAACCTCTAAATAGGGTTTGTTCCCTGTTCCTCTTGATATTGCGATGTCTATCTGCTTATCCCTGTTAGCAGTTAATGCCCTTGCCAACAAAGAGTTCTTCTTCTGTGCAGATGACACCTTCTCTGATAAAGAATGGCAGGAACATCTCTTCTCTTGAGGCAGAGAAGGGCATATACATTTCCTCTGTTTTGATGCCTTGATACCAAAGTCAGAGCTGTATTCAATCCTATTGCCTATAAACCCCCTCGAGAATTCATCCTCCCGCATCAGGTTCAGGAACTCTCCTACCATGATCGCCCCCACTATACCATTGCTCATGACAACATTGCTCTGGGGGACAGCTGCACAGCCTGTCTCTCTCTTCTTCCTATCATTCTCCTCTTCAGCCGCAATATAAGCATCCAGGTCATACTGGCAACCTAGACAGTTAGAGAGGCCTGGAACAAAAAGATCCATGTTTGCACTAAATGCTGTTACAGAACCGTTTATCATAGGGATGTTCTTCAGTTTAGCATGCTCATCAAGAAGCTTTCTTATCTTGAAGTTATCTGCACATGAGAATATTACATCATACTCTCCGGGCTTTATCTTCTCAAGGTCCGCATTCGAATAGTATCTTGCGATAGCCCTAACATCAGATCTAGGACTGATCTCTTTAACTCTTGATGCAAGCACCTTTGCTTTCTTCTCGTCTATCGCCCCATAGAAAAGTATCTGCCTGTTGAGGTTATGGTCTTCTATAGTATCTCCATCTACGATGTCTAGACTGCCTACCCCCATAAGGGCAGTGTTGAGTGCAACATAAGTCCCTATCCCTCCTGCTCCAATCACAAGAACTTTCTTATTCTTTAGCTCAGGAAGGTAGAAAGCAGCCTCATCCATGATAGAGGACCTGTTAAGGGAGCATAGGTTATAACTGGCCCTTTTCTTGAGCAGTACCTCTTCTTCAAGTGGCATCAATGTCTTTCTTATCTCCTCAACTACTAAACTTGCTATTGCGCCAGAGGGTATTATCCCCTGCTCTGCACCTGAGAACTCTCTCATCTCAAAATCTTCCTTAATATTGGCTCGGTTAGGCTGCTTTGGAGGGTTATCCTTTTCAAGCTTAGCAAAATGAGCATCAAGATGTCTTTTTGAGCCTCCTCCTTTGGATAATGCCTCTTCTATCAGCTTATCCTTGCTGCTCTTATAGCTTTTTGGGATATAGGTCACGATGCTTCCTTTATACTGGGAGGCTGAGGCTGAGATTACTGATCTTATCCCTCCGCCATTAGAATTTATCTCCTCGCAGAAGTTCCTGGTCTTTCTCTTTGACATATCATCATTTGTCAGGTCGAGCACAACATCACATTTTTCAAGATATTGCCTCAATACTTTTGAAACTCGAGGCTGTACTTTTATCCTGCCGTTCATCAGCTCTATCTTCTGCTTCAATGCATCAACCTTATAGCTGCCTTTCTTGTAATAGTTTGATATGAGGAACTCGTTGGTGCCTCTTTCGAGCCTTTCATTCTCTATGATGACTATGCTCCCTATCCCTAATCCTGTGAGGTATGCGCATACATAATTTGCCATAGCCCCTGCTCCGACGATAGCTATACCTCCCTTGTTGAGCTTCTCCTGATCCCACCCGGCTATCGTATGCCTTTGGTACCTTCCATCGATATCATTTGTCATCTTAAATTGCTCACCCCTATCTGCATAGCTTCCTCCTTACTGACCTCTTTATAGGCCTCAGGATGCTCATGCATAGGCTTCCATACCCCTCCCTGGCCGAAATAACCCCTATGGATAAGCCTCTGCGAAGCTTTTATTATCTCTATGAGATGATTAGTGACCTTATCCGGTTGCTTTTTCAGGGAGTCATGTAGGCTGAGAAACCTCGCTTTATATCCTCCTAAGCAGATATCCTGAAAAGCCTCATTAAATTTCTGAAGCCCAGGATGAGAATATCGGTCTATCACTACAGGCCAGCCATACTTGAAGTTATCATCTTCTTTAAGGATATTGACCCCTACAGAACACTCAGGGAAAACATAATATTTCTTATTGTGAGGTTCATAGAAGCAGAAACAAGGAACTTTTGAGATTATATAATACTGCCCTCCTTTATTCATGAACCCTATATTAGACTCTGGATCATAGAAATAATCAGGATTGATAGCCTGCCTGGATCTCTCCTGTTCTCTCACCTTGTTCATCTTCTCAAGAAGGCCTTCTTCCTTATCAAAGATCATGTTCCTTATCCTCGACTCAAGATGTTTTATGAACTCCTTGTCAAAATCCTCTATCTTCAGGTTTGAAGCAAGACTTGGCAGGTAGACATTAGATCCTACCTTTACATAAATCCCTCCTTTCTCCCCTTGATGCTTATCCAGCTTATAGCAATCCCCCCCTAAAAAAAGGAAATTGCTGTTCTTAAGTATGAACTTGCTCATGACAGAAGCTTCTTTAGAGAGGAGACCGATATAGAAATCGTCTTCCTTCTCAATCCTTGAGATAGTGCATGGCTCAGTCTCGTTGCTCTCACATCTGCCATCAGATTCCTGTGTTGACCTGAGATATTTATCAAGATAGTCTGCATTTGATTTAAGGCTCTGTTTATATTTCGGGATGAACTCACTCACCAGATATTCAAGATAGTTGCTGTTCCTTATCATATCAAATATGTTCTTTTTGCTGCCTTCAAGGATATCGGAAAGGTTACAATCCTCTTGCTCTATTATAGAATTTATATGGGACACGATCTCGTTTTTGTATATCCTGAAGTAATCCTTTTCAAGGTCAGAGACCTTTTCTGACTCTTCGATCCCTATGTGCTTCCCTCTCCAAAAAAGGAAATTATCTTTCCTCTCCTTGACAGTAAGGGTATAGAACCTATTACCTACTATCAAAGAGTCTGTCGTCTTAAGCGTGTGGACCAATACAAATTCTGGGAGAGACATCTAGTATGCACCTCTGTTGTAAAATAAAACTAAAAAATAAAAAGTCAATATCTGCCAACACCGGAAACATTCACTGCTCTCATATCAAGGCAGTCAAATTTAGTTCCGCTTTCATTACTCCCCACTTTCCGCTCTCTTTCGTCAATATACTTGCCGGCTATGTCCTGGAGAGTCAATGCGCCCATTACAGCATTGCCATTGGCATCTATCCTTGGCTTAGGCTGATCATTACCATCATAGACAGTTATCTCTATGTGAGACATATCAATCGCATAATTGTTAGCCTTCGAATCTGCTATCCCCTTCTTTACATACTGAGCTATCTGCTGCTGAGACTCATTGAAATCTCCACCCTTACACATGACTTCAAGCAGGTTCTCGAAATTAGCGTTTACCATCTTATCTCTTTCAGCGCCCTGGAAAGTCCTTATTATCGGATCTTCTTCTGGTCCTGAAGACTCTGCTTTCAGCATCGCCACCAATAGTTTGTCTGACATTTTTCTTACCTCCAAAAATGTTTTGAGTATGATTAGGCATATGCCTTTTATATGGCTTTTTTAGGAAAAACATCCATATTTCCTGATCAGCCATAAACTCTCCCGCTAATATTGAATAGCTTCCGGGAATATCAATCACCACCGGAGGATATCTAAAAAAGGCAAATGACAAAAAAGGAATGCTCGATAATGAAGTATTAATCAAAAACACAAATTATCTCTGCTTTTATATCAATGCAGTCAAATTTTGTTGCATACTTATCATTGTCCCCCTTCCATATCCTTTCATCAATATACTTGCCTAAGATATCTAGGATATACTTGCCTGCAATATCTTCAACAGTCAACCCACTAAAATCCCATAGATTTCCCTTCTCATCTATCCTCGGCTTAGGCTGTTCATCAGCATCCAACACATCTAAATGAAGATACTGACCCTGATACCCTTTGTAATTATTTGCCTTTGAATATCCTATCCCCTTCTTTACATACTGAGCTATCTGCTGCTGAGACTCGCTGAAATCTCCTCCCTTGCACATAACTTCAAGGAGATTCTCAAAGTTCGCCCGGACCATCTTGTCTCTTTCAGCGCCCTGGAAAGTCTTTATTATGGGCTCATCTTCTGGTCCTGAAGACTTTGCTTTCAGCATCGCCACCAATAGTTTGTCTGACATTTTTCTTACCTCCGAAAATGTTTTGAGCATAACCTGAGTTTGGATAGCTCTTAAAATATCCTTCCTAATTATAATCAATGATCGACAGAGGGATATTGGACACTCAGTGATACTGATCTTGCCTCAGCATCATCTAATCCTTTGATCAAGACCTTCCCCTTTCCCTCAAGGATCTTATTGGCAGCCTCAAGATACCACCCATCAGCCTCAGAAGGACCGCCATTCCTCTTTGCCCAAAAATAGAAGAGGTCAATACCTTCATCTTTGGAAGAGGTCAGCACAATCTTGTCTTTAGCAACTCCTTTCATATAGTTGATTATATTGTTACAGACTAACATCATATCCATATCCACAGGATAAGCCTTATCCAGATCAGCAGTGTCGACTGCAAAACCTTTAGCCCCCTCCTTAAGAGCGTTTGAGAATTCTTCCATAGAATTATGTTTCCTTGATATCGCAAAAGAATCATCGATAGAGTATCCTGTAAGACCATTGATATCCTTATAGCAGTTGAGGAGAAGAGCATTGAGGTCTTCATTTATTCCTTCCCTATCAGGATCATACCCTGAGACGAATGCCCTTAGGTTCTCTATTGCGCATAATACTGCATCATAGTTTATCTCTTCCCTTATCAGGTCCAATCCTTCCTCTAATCTTTCCTGCTTGGCCTTTACTTTTCCGATCCTTTTCATAAAAAGGTCAAGGCTGTACAGGCTCATATCATCTCCGGAAAGCTTTTTCCCGATATCTTCTATAGCTGCCATCAGGTCAAGGCAGTTCTTGTCAAGATCTAAGAGATGTCCCTCAAGGTTCTTATGAATCTGCCTGAACCTCGTCTTGACCTTGCTCACGCTTTCTTTCTTGATTTTATCATATCCTAGAAAGCTGAATAGGTTATCTGCCTTGATAATCATAAGGCTGTCCGAAGACAGTTCTTTTAGAGAGGCCGGAGAATAAGAGGATATTACCTCTTCCACCCAGGAGTCTAAAAGTGAAATCTCAACCTTAACATCTTCAAGGAAGGGAAGATAGCTATCATCCAGGATCATATCGTGGTGCTCTTTGAGCCAGTCTATCCTCCTGATAGTCTCTGAAATCCTTAATTCAGATAGGTATGTTAGCCTATTTTCTAGCTGAGAGCTTGAAGACATCTGCATCCCCCTCGGTCT
The DNA here is from genome assembly GCA_964399255.1 of uncultured Methanosarcinales archaeon. Taxonomy (GTDB): domain Archaea; phylum Nanobdellota; class Nanobdellia; order Woesearchaeales; family CAYNQH01; genus CAYNQH01. The sequence goes on from CAYNQH010000013.1 coordinate 11,988, forward strand.
CTATTTCATACTTCTCTATCTCTTCAATTATCTTATCCTTACCTACAACCCCAAATAACCCGAGAAGGCTCTTCTTCTGATCTTCAGGAGCCATGCTATAGAGTGAGTCCTGGAACTGAACGCTAGTTGCCTCCTCTGTGTACGATACACAGATGTTCCTCACGTCCCTTCCTGAAAATTTTTTCTCTTTAGATGCACGGCCTATATCCTTCCATTCACTCTCTTGTATGCTTATATATCCATGCACTATCCCTTTCTTAAGGCGGATCTTATATAGCTCTATGTATTCCTTCTCTGTCTGAGGACCTTTTACATCATACTGCTTCTGGGATATCCTGCCTACCAGCGCCTTGTCCAGCTTCTTCTTGTAGTTGGTAGTAGAGACAATCATATTGTTTCCAAGGTCGTAAGAGTCCACCCCCTCTATGACATTCATAAGGTGTGTAAGTATCTTCCTCTCTGCAGGCGAAGACGAAGAATCATCCCTCCTTGAGATTATCCCATCTATATCTTCTATCACAATAAGCCCTATATAGTTAGGGTCAAGGCCTTTCTTAAGCATGCTGTCAAGATTCTTCACAGACTCCCCCAGCCATTTGCTCTCCATCTTGCTTGTTATCTGGACATACTCAAACCTCTTGTTTGTCATATCGCTAAGCCCAGACATATAGCTTATCAGCGCCTTGATCATAGTGGTCTTGCCTGTGCCAGGCCTTCCCTTCATAAGAAGCGTCCTTGGCATATCTGCAAGCTCCTTGTAAGGGTTTGTCCTGGTCTT
>CAYNQH010000014.1:0-12425 GCA_964399255.1 uncultured Methanosarcinales archaeon
GATGGTCACTTCGTTTTGCGGGAAGCCCGTTGCAGGCAGGCTTGCAGAACTTATAACTCCTCAGATGATCGCAGACATTCTGAAGCCTGATGAGGATATTGATGATGCAGTATCAGAAGCTGAAGCTGTGCTTGAAGCTATGGAAAACGGCGGAGGAGCTGTCAGCTCTGGCAAATCCAAAAAGGACCTTCCTGCTGATGTTAAAAACCAGCTTGGAAAGCAGGTTGAGAAGACAGAAGACACAATGTATTATTACAAAGAGATAGCAAGGATGTTCATCCATGCATCATGTATATACATCGAGGACCACAGGCATTCAGAGTGTTTGTATTCGACATATATGGACTCGCTTCTTGATGCGATGTCAGAGTACATCAACTATAATGCTTCAAGAGGTACAGGAAAAACCGCAGGTTTTAAGGTAGTTCCAGATGATAAGGACAAGAGAAAGTATGCAGGGCTTTCCTCATCTATCCGGTTCTTAGGAGATATCGTACCTGATAACCCGGAGGTTGTAGAATCTCTCGATTCTTTGATAGCTCCTTATGAGGTAAAAAGGATGGTCGAGAACATAGCAGCTGAAGCGAGCGACTTTGGGGATAAGGAAGCGATACAGTTCATGTTCAAGTTTACTTCAGCGCCAGACTCTGTCCAGAGAAGCGACCTTCTGGAGAAATATGTCGGATTCTTGCATGGAAGGTATAAATCATGGAAGCCTGAAAATCCTGAGAAAGACAAGAATTCAAAGTAGGAGCAGTGTAGGAGCAAAGTAGGGACAAAATAAAAACAAGATAAAAACAAAATAGGATATTAATCAAGAGGGATGAAGATGCCGAAAGAACAACAGATGATAATCGAGGATAGCAGATATGATAGGCAGGTGAGGCTCTGGGGGAAAGAAGGCCAGGCCAAGCTAGAAGGATCAAGGGTTGTGGTGGTAGGTCTAGGACCTCAAGGTGTCTACACAAGTTTATGTCTTGCTGCTCTCGGGGCAGGCAACATAGTGCTTGTCGATGGAGATGATTCAAAGAAGGATGAGATGTTCCTTGATATGAAAGTCCCTAAAGGGGTAAGAGGAGAGGTATATCCCGAGCTTCTCAGCAGGGTCAACACGCAGATAAATATTGAAGGCTATGGTACAAACCTTGAGACAACTATCGACCATCTTCTGCTGCGCAATGCTGATGTTGTCATAGACTCGACAAACTCTATAAGATCAAAGAAAATGGCCTTCCTTTTCGGAAAGAAGGAAGGGATACCTGTGATAAGCACGTCATCAAAGAGAGGGTATACAAAGACTATGTTCTGCAGGACAGATTCTGAAAAACCTGAGGAGTATCTCATGCCTATGTTTGAAGGGATGGAGCAGGATGAGCTGCTTGCACTGCTCAAATGCGGAATCGTTGCAGAAGAAGCGAGGAAAGCTATCTTCAAGGAGGCTAAAGATTACCTTAAAGAGCCTGTCAGGTATGCCCTCAGTAGCTATAGCAGGCTGGCTTTTCCAGAGATAGGAGAAGAGATGCCTGTGCCTGATCTTAAGATATATTCAAAGCTTAAGGCAGCATTCCTTGGAGGGGGGGCTCTAGGATGCTGGGGTGCTATACCCATATCAAAGATGGGATTTGCACGAGTAGATGTCTTTGATTATGATGCATTCGACTCCACGAACATAAACCGGCAGGTCCTTGCATACGATGGTATCGGGAAGCTCAAATCTGTCCATGTAGCTAGCAAGATAGAGAAGATGAGCAGAGGAAAGACAAGATCAAAAGGCTATAATATGCTTATAACTCCGGGCTTTGATACAGAGGAGAAGTATGATGTCGTGTTTGACTTTGTCGATAACATGTACACAAGAGCTATCAACACAGCGTATGCGATAATCCATGGGATACCCCTGATAAGCGCAGGCGCTTTGCCCTTCAGCGCAAGATGGAATATCCAGGCTGATGGTAAGACCCAATGCCAGGACTGCCTTTTCGAGATATACAAGGCAGGGATGAAAGAAGAGATGATCAGGAGAGCAAGCTGCGCAACAGAGCCGAATCCTTCTGTCGTCATGAGCAATGCTATAGGGGGAGTCGCACCTATTCTTGATGTCTTATCCCTCTTCGAGCCTGAAAAATATGGAGAGCCTTTCAACGGGCAGCAGATATACAGGCATGACATGAAGACAAGGTTGGGAAACATACCTCTGAACAGTCCATGCAGCTGCTACTCGCAGACACCTCCTTCTATGGAGATATCAGAAAAGGATGTTGAGGCTTTCATGAAGGGTGAAAAAGAGAGGATAGCCGCGATAGGAAGCCGTGAAGGAAGGGCATCTGCAGAAGAGCAGGCATCACCTGAATGATGATCCTGATGGTCTAGTGGATGCCTTTCAAAAGATAAAAGGATAATAAATATAATAAAGATAAATACAAAGATGCAGCCAGAACAAGAAGGAGCATTGGACCTTGAAGATTTTGAGTCTCTGCTAGAGGAAGCGATGGAGGTAGAGGAGGAAGAGGCTGAAGATATTGTAATATCTGTTCCTGATTTTGATCCTGTGATGCATATAGCTGAGATATTTGAAAAGCAAGGCAACCTGTCTGGTTACAGGCGCACAGGTGAACCTCTGCTTGATCTTATCCTCGCGAACCTGCCTAATGCAGAGGAGGGGAATCTGCCGGCATCCCAACTGCAGGGTATCCATTCTATTAGGTATACGAGCCTCTCGGACATTGCGGCGATAGGTATATCTACTCAGCTGGCAAGACAAAGAAAGATTGAGCACAGCCTTCAAAGGTTGGACCATGGCGAGGATGATATCCTGAATTTTGTAAGGTCTATAGGGTCCTATCATATCAAGAATATTGAAATGGTGCTTGCATTGGAAGCAGTATCTTCAGGCAATCTGTCTATCGAAAGGAAAAGTAGATTTGACGGAGATGTTCAGGGAGCTTCAGCTGGTGAAAGGCCTGATCGATTGCTTCGTGATGATAGCATTTATGGTGGAGCAATCCAGGATAGGATTGTAAGGGAGTACCAAAAGCCTATGTTTCAAGGGTATAAGCCGGAAGCTTTGGTCCTTGCAGGGATAATCCTGCCTTTGCTTGACGGGACTATAGAAAGGCTTGTTTATATAGATGACAAGAAAGGCCTTATGGATCTTGTTGCGCTCAACCTCTGCAGGAAAGCAGTCGGAAGAGAGGTATCTGCAAAGATAAAAAAGCAGATAGATGATCCTGGTTCTGATCTTGGCGCTCTTGTCGAGCCTGCTTTTTTGATGGCAGCATCACCTGGCGGTAAGATAGCAGGTATGGAACTTCATGAAGCTCAAGCCCTCTACAGGAAGATTGTGGATTCTAGGAAGGATTATATCAGCGGGCTGGCGAGGAGGATACACGATGAAAAGCAGAGGCAGCAGCATGTATACCCGGATATGGCGGATGATATTGTGCAGAAACTTAAAGGCGAAGGGATGGTATTCAACGCTCCTGGCTTGAGAAGCGAGAGCGGCTATGAGAAGTTCAAGAAGGACCTTCTGGAGATGAAACTCGCTATGTTCAGGGTTAAAGATGAGAATCCAAAAGAATTGAGGAAGGATATGTGGGCTATGACTGCCCAGGCTCTTGATGGAGAAAGGTATAGTTGCGGGAGAAGATTACGAGACCTTCCTTTAGGCACTATAGGAAGATTCGACTATGATCTTGATTTCATGACAAGCACCGCTTCAAGCACAGGCGGCCTTAAGGCATCAGAGGTGGTAGAGCTTGAGAAGATAGATCTTACAATCCCTCCTGAAGCAGGGAAAAGAAAAGCAGAGATAATAGAAGGATCGCGTTATACATACTCAAAAGAGGGCAGCTGGGGTTATATAGTTGGTGAGTCCAGCGATACATATAGTATAGAATTTCATCATATCAGTACTAACCACCGGACTCCTGTGACCTGGCCAATACAAAAAAGTCACGTCAAGGTAACTCTGTTGGATAAGAAGAAACATGCTGCCTTGGCAGAAAAGTTAGAAAAAGAGAAGGAAGAGATAGCTGGAAAGATTAAGAAATCGATAGCATCTGGAGAGAACAAGTATAAGAAAGAGTTGGTTGACAAGGAATCAGAGATCCTTAAGGCTGCGATAGAGGATATGCGCAGTGCAGGGATCAGCGATGCTCTTATCAGGTATTTTATCGAGAGCTCTAATGTAAGCTTGTCCAAGCTTGAGGGAGCATCTCTTCCAGAAAGGGATATATTCAGAGAGATGAACGATCTTTTAGTTACGATGAGTCCTGATTGGATGAAGCATGAGGTGCTTAGGCGTGCGGGGGAGAAGACCGGCCTTTTCTTCAGGTATGATCCAAAAATAAAATCTGCAGGCGAGTTCGAGAGGTTCAAGAAACAGCTTTCTGATCTCGAGCTCGAGTGCTACAAGCTGTCTGATAAGGAGTATACAAGAAATGAGTCAGATGATATTGTGATGACTGTTTCGGCTGCTGATGGAGACAGATATTCAGACGGGACTTTGGTAAGCAAGGTCCCTATAGGGACCATAGGGGTGATCTCCAGAGGATTTTTCTACAATAAGGATACAGGAGATCATCATGAGATAAGCGCTAAAGAAATGAAGAAGCTTGAAAGGTTTTATCTTATAAAAGATAAGGAAAGCTATCTAGGCGATAAGGTTGAGATTATCAAGAACAATATAGCTGATCTTAGAATCGAGTATATTGATGATAGGAACAGGAATTATCCGATAGGTTCTGTAGGTGTTTGTGCAAAGATGGACCGTAAAGGAGGAGCCTATATAAGATTTGGAAATAGAGGAAATTGGAGCCTTGACTGGAGAAGTGATGATTGGGGGGGAGAGATCGACAAGGACATAGGTCATTTTAGCAAGGGAGAATTCAGGGTTATCCCAAATCCAGAAGAAGAGAAAGAAAGAGAGAAGATAAGGAAGGATATGCAGAAGCAGCTCGGACCTATCATAGCAGAGGTCGAGAAGGAGTTTGAGAAGAGAGATGTAATATCAAAAATTGAAAAGCTTGCTCATGACTGCGTAAGCACTCTCTTGTCTTTTGGCTATGACACGAGCAGGATAAAACGATTGATGAAGGAGAAGTTGGTTGACTATTCCTACTTTGAGATGAAAGGCTACATTCCAGATTCTCATGACTGATCTGATAATACGAGAAAGATCTAAAGATGGCAACAGACTATTCAGCTGAAGGAAGCGGAAGAAGCGAAGGGCTTGATATTGAAGATTTCGAGTCTTTGCTAGATGAAGCCATGGCATCAGACGAAGAAGATCAGGAGGGGATCGTTGTGAAGGCTCTTGATTTTGATCCTCTCTTGCATATAGCAGACATCTTTGAAAAGGAGGGTTCAACAGGGAGGGATGATGGCGGATCAAAATACCTGGTAAGGCTTATCCTAGACAAATTTCCTACGTCTGAAGCAAGAAGATTCATCGAGAGCCATGCCGGAGAAGAAGCGGATGTGCATGACCTTGCAGGTATAATTATAGCTGCAGATGCTGCGAAGAGATTAGACCTCCCGTCAAGGTTCGCAAGCACAGATTCTGCGGGTTATATAAGATATGCAGGAAGGCAGGCGATAAGAAGGATAGAGGAGGTAATCAATAGTGTACCTCTGCAGAAAAGGTCTGCTGTCCAAAGACCTGCAGGAAGAGAGATCTCTGTGAGAGAGGGTGATGTAACTGCAGCACAAGAGGGGGCAATGCCGAAGTATAGGGAAATCATGTTTCAAGGCTATAATATAGGCTCCTTGGTAACGGCAGGCATACTAAAACCTCTTTTTGAAGGGGTGGAAGATCAGTTAAGGCAGGCTAAAAGCAAGGAGGACCTTAAGAGGATAGTTTTAGCCAACCTCTGCAGGAAGGCTTCAGGCAATGAGGGATCTGTTATGCCCTATAACTTAATTGGGCGTGGTGAGGGGATAGATAATATGCTATTGAGGATATTTGCAGAAGCAGGATCAGAAGATGGAAAGATCTGCAGCTTAAATGTTGCTGATGCGGTCGAGCTATACGGAAACATAGTTTCTGCCAGGAAAAAGACTGTAGAGGAGCTTACAAAGATACTTGAGGTTTTGAGCAGGACAAATCTTGCAAAGAGCAAGAGAGTACTGGGCATTATCACCGATGAACTGACGAAGGAGAAAGGCATCTTTCTTGAGTATAGGCAGTACGGCGATGATAGTAGGAAAGATAATTATGCAAGGTTCAGGAAAGACCTGCTTGCGATGGAAATAAAAAGCTTTGGAATCTGGGAGCTTGACCAGAAAGATTATAAGAAGAGACAGAGAGGCGACACTGTTATCACTGTAAAAGCTCTGGAAGGAAGAAACTATTCTGATGGGACAAGCCTCGAAGATATGCCTTTGATGACTATCGGCATGCTTGACTCCGATCTTGAGTTCATACCCTTAAATGAAGAGGGTGGGAGCTACAGGCTTAAGGCAGAAGAGCTTAGGAAGCTGATAAGGATAGCCTCTTTGGATTTTGAAAAAGGCGACGAAGTGACCCTTGTGAGGAATATGGGCCGAGCCTCAGGACATTCTAGAGATGAGTATTATTACGGAGGGGATATATCCTCTATGCCTCTAGGAAATGTAGGCAAGGTTGAAAGATTAGTTGATCCAACTAATATTCGTGTTGAATTTCCGAGAAGGGGTTGGCACTGCCATCCTGACGAGCTTGAGCATACCTCAGCAGGGATATCATCAGAGGAGAATAAGAAAAAGCTAGACTGGCTGAGATCAATCATGGGAGATATGCTGAGCAGGGCAGAGGAAGAGGATGAGAGGATCAGGAAAGGGGGCAAAAACCTGGTTGCAAATCTTGTTGGAGAGACAAAAGCTCAAGGTATTGATCCTAGGGTCATAAGCTATCTTTTCAGGTCAGGATATGGTGGGGATGCAGAAGATATAATAGATAAAAGATTGCTGCCTGAGACAGATATCTTTGAAGAGCTTGAAACTCTTTTGAACATGGTAGGCCTTAAAGGGGTTAAGAAAGGGATAATTGAAGGAGTAAAGAGGAGAACAGGGATAACATTCTTCTACAATCAAGAGGTCGAGTCAGAGAAAGACCTTGATAATTTCAAAGAGAAACTCCTTGGATTATCTTTAAGAGGTTATAAGATCTCGGCTGAAAAATATAGGAGGAAGAGATCAGGGGATAAAGTGATAACTGTAAGGGCATCAAAAGAGAGGTATTATTCTGACTCTACTGATGTTAATGATCTTCCTCTAGGCACGATCGGAAGGATAGACTCTGATGGGGAATTTGTCGATGATAAAGAAGGGGATTATTATAGCTTTGAAGCAAAGGAGCTCGCATTGATTGAAGAGGTATCCTTCCTAGGATATTCCGGGGGAAGCATAAGAATAGGTGATAAGGTTGTAGTTGTCAAAGATGATGGCTCTCCTTTTGATTCAACCTACTGCAAGCAGAGGAACCGTAATTTCCCTGCAGGCACTGAAGGGGTATGTGATAGTATCTCAGGAAGCGATTTTTTCATCAGGTTCAAGAAGGAAGGAGAATGGAGCAGAGGATGGACTTCTTATGGGTATGATGGCGAGATCCCAAAAGATATCGGATGCTACAAGGAGGAAGAGATAAAGAAGCAGATGTCTGAGAGAGAAAAAGAAAAGTTCAGGAAAGATAACGAGAAACTCATTGGACAGATAAGCGATTCTATCGCAGAGGTCGAGAAAAGATACAGGGAGAGTAATCCTACTGCAGATCTTGATTCACTATCAAAGCTCTGCATCAACACGCTGATATCATTAGGGTGGTCTGGAGCTAGGATAAGGCAGGCTTTCGAGAGCGAGCTTAGCAGTACAAGGTACTTTGAGGAGAAAGGGCTGCTTCCAGAACAGAATGACCGAGAATGACACTGAAAATAACTGGGCAGTTGTTCATATATCCTATTCATAATATCATATCCATAAGAACTTAGTGAAAGTGTGAAAGACAGCTGATATTGACAAGAACTATAAGGTGATCAAATGGCAAAATCAAGACAAGGACAAAAAGTTTCAAGACCAGACAGCAAGAGAAGGAAAGAAGAGAAACTTACTGATCAGGATATCTTTGGCGGGCTTTTAGGAACAGTATATAATCTCTCAGCAGAAGATAGGCTGAGGATTAGTTTCGGACCATTGGGGGAGACAGGATTATTCAAGGAATACTTTGCCCAGGTTCCGGGCATAAGGACTTCAGAAGATTTTGAGAAGTTTGCAGGAAGCTTGCCTGGCGCAGAGGAGATGGCACACATTATAAAAGATGAGATAATCAAAGAATACGGCAAGCTTGAAGATGAGATAAATAGGGTGGAGGCAAAGAGACAGGAAGCCTTGGAGCATCCTCAGATAGACGTTTCTGATTATGTCCCTGAGTTTGCAAGAGAGCTGCTTGGAAGATTCAAGATAAAGCTAGGCCAGGACGACCTTCTGACCAAAGATGATTTTGAGACTTTGAGACCTCATCTTGAGGGCATGATCACAAGGATGATCAAACAGAGGATTAAAACAAGATACGCCGGAGGGATAAGGATAGGCGATACTGTTGAAGCAGTAAGGATGTCTGGCTTTGATATGGACGAGCTCATGGAACCTATGTATTCTTACGGGGGAGATGAACATGACATCCCTCTCGGCTCTAAAGGAGAGATTATAAGCATAGATGGAAGTAGGAATACTATATTGTTTGACATAGGAGGCAAAGAGGTTGAGTGGGAGCTGCACCCGACAGAGATGGAAGGAAGAGGGCAGAACAGGTATGTTTCAATGGTAAAGAAGGAAGGCAGCGCAGAAGCGGCAGCCAAGGTTCTTATAGAAAAGGTTGAAGAAAGGCTTGTCCCTAAGTATCTCCAGAGAGCTGCAGACCTGATCAACGCTAGATTTGATGCAGAGATAATAAGCATAGCAAGCGCCCTAAAGAAAAGATTCGACCTGGGCGAAAATCAGATAATTTCAATAATCAATGGAGAAGACTTTGAATATCCTGTCATATCATCTGGCAGGTCAGAACATAACCTAGGATGGGATAATCTTGGGTCCCTTGCAAAGATAGCTATGAGCGCTAAGAAAGGCAGGCAGATATACTATACTCCTGAAGGTATAAAGACAGAGGAAGGTTTCAGGAGGTCTCTCATCCAAGCTGCAAAAGAGATAGATCCAAAAGGTTACGCAAAGCTTGTGAAAGAAACCTGCGAAGAGATGGCGCCTTTGCTCATCAAGCAGCATTATCTAAAAGAGAGGGAACTTAGGGTCAGAGGGGATACACAGGACAGCCTGCAGCAAGTTATGGAAAATCTTATCAGCAGGGATGTCTGGTTCAGGAGGCTTCTTATGTATAACCAGAAAGACCTTTACTTAGCAGGGGATCCTTTTGCACCTCCATCAGAGGAGCTGGAAAGGGTCCTTAAGCTTGAGTCAGGAGACGGATGCAATTATGGCAAGTGCACTTTCTGCGCAGAATATGCAGGGGCAGATTATTTTGTAAAATCTCCAGAGGAATTTGCAAGGCATGCGGCAGAGGTCAAGAAACGTCTTGGTAATGACCTACGGCATGTCCAGAGAGTGTTCCTTTCAGGAGCAAACATATTTAGCAGGCCGCCTAAAATCCTGCTCAGATATCTGGAGACAGTAGACCGGCTTTTCAATAGGCCAGAGAGGGGGATGGGAAGGAGAGATTTCATCGATAGGGAAAGGGGCAACATTGAGACCTATATAAGGAGAGTCGAAGCGTTCTCAAGAACAGAAGGCATACTCACCAAATCTGTAGATGAGCTGAAAGAGCTTTTTGCGAACAACCTTAAGATGATATATTGGGGGGCAGAGTGCGGCTCTGATGAGATCCTCAGATATGTGAACAAGGGGATAACCAGAGAACAGATGGACCAGGCCATAGAGAAGATAAATCAGACAGATTTTATGATATCCATAATGATCATGCCAGGGCTTGGAGGCATGAGGTTCTATGAGGAATTTGTAGTAAGCACAAGGGACTTCCTCAACAAGCTCAAGCCGAGATATATTACTTTCCACACCACGACACCAAAGCCAGGCACAAGATATGTCGAGATAATGAAGCAGGAAGTAGATGCTGGAACAAACAGGCCCTTGACAGACGAAGAGGTTGTTGAGCAGATGTATGATGTAGTTTCTGGATTAGACGAAGGCTATAGGTCTCTCGTGGCGACATACTACCCTCCTGCAGCAAAGATAGCTATCAACCCTATAATGTTCAGAGGATATCTTGATAACATCCGTTCAGCAACCGATTACAGGCCGGGAGATGACAGCAGGAACGGAAAAGCGCAGATCCTTTACGAGCTTACAAAATATTTCAGGGAAGGAGGCCATGTCCCGAGCATTGCAGTGCCTATAGGTCAGTTCAACAAAGGCAGCGCTATCAGGGATATTGCTGCAATAACCTTTGCAGGCAGGGTGATAGATACTGGAAAGAAGAAGGTGAGGCAAGGCGATGAGGATGGCGAATCGCGCAGACTTGCTGTATGATAATCAATATGAAGAAAAGATAGGGAGATGATATAATAATTTATGGGAGAGAAAATAAGATGGTAAAGAAAGAAAATAATCAAAAAAGATCCAGAAGGTCAGCGGAAATGGTAACACCTAAAATCGCAGAGCCAATAGTCCCTAGAGAGGATGGCAGAAGGGATGGCAGAAGGGATGGCAGAGAAGATATATTCATCGATCTTATGAAAACAGTGCACCAGCTGGCTGCGCAAGATAGTGTTTCAAAACTGTTTGGGCCGTTAAGGAACACAGACATATATAAAAGTTATTTATCCTCAATTGCAGGGATAAGGACAAGAGAAGACCTATCAGATTTCCTTGCAGGACTTCCTTCTGAAGAAGAGATAGGGGAAAAGATAAAGGCAGAGATACTAAGCGATTACCGGATGCTCGAATCAGGTGTCAGCAAGATAGAAAAACAGAGACAAGAAACATTAAATGACCCGGTTATTGAATATCATGATTACGGGGCAGAATTTACAAAGAAACTTTTTGACCTGGCAAAGATAGAGGTGGGGGCAGAGGGTTTTGCTTCAAGAGATGCTTACCGGGCATTTAGGCCGAAACTTGAAGGCATCGTTGCAGATCAGCTGAAAGCAAGGATCAGATCAAAGAAAGGGACGCGTATAGGGGACTTTTTTGAAGTTACAGGCATGGCAGGTTTTGACATGGATACTTTAGAAAAGGAATACTATTATGGGGGGAATGAAGAAGATATCCCTCTCGGCGTATTTGGAGAGCTGATTGAACTCTCTGACAAGAGGGTTTCCTTAAGATTGAAGATAGGACAAGAGGAAAAAGAGGTCCAGATGCATCCTGATGAGGTGGCATATACTGGACATAACTTCTATGAGGATCTTGTCAAAGAGTGTAAAGGCAGCTATAATAAGGCAGCTGCTGCTATTGTAAAAAAATCTGAGGAAAGCCTGCTTGAGAGGTATAAGGCAAGAGCAAGAGAGGTTATCAATAGGAACTTTGATGCGAAACTGTTTGAGCAGACCAAGATCTTGAGGGGGAAGTTTAATCTAACAGACACCCAGATCAGAGCAGTCAAAGAGGGACAGGATTTTGCCTATAGGATTGAAGGTCTAGGAGACCGGGCAGAGATAAAACTTCCTTTTGATAGGCTTGCAGTACTTGCATATAGGACTCTGACTTACAAGGTAGATAAAGATTCAAGAGAACAGGATAAGAAGGTTAGCGGAGAAGAAGAGTTCAAAAGATTTGTCATTGAAACAGCAGATAGCCTTGCTAAGGGGGGCAAAGGTCTAGAGCTTGCCAAAGAACAGATGGGCACTCTTGCAGTTCTGCTTGCAAAAGAGTATGATGTGGTAAACAGAAGAAGCCTGCAGACCCGCCATGAGACCCAAAGGATACAGGGAAGAGTGCTTGACGAAGCTATCGAGTCATGGATCGACAGAGAGAGAGGAGGAGGCACACTTGGAGTCAAATTCTCTTTTGACAGGGCCTTGCTCTATAATGATAGAGAAGTATATACAGCAGAGCCTTTCTCGCCCCCTTCAGAAGAGCTTCATAGGGTGATAAAGCTCGAGGTCGGCAACGGCTGCAACTATGCAAAGTGCACCTATTGCACAGAGTATGGTAAGGCAAGATTCTTCCTGAGAGATATCGATGATTTCAAGCAGCATGTGCTCGCTGTCAAGAAGAAGATGGGGAAGGATATAGGGAATGTTAGCAGGATCTTCCTGGCAGGGGGCAATGTGATGGCCATGCCTACAAGTAAGCTTGTCCAATATGTCGACTTCGCAAAGGATAATTTCCATGGCTTTGCTGGAGGGAACCGGTGGAATGTTTCATATATAAGAAGGATAGCTGCTTTTACAAGGACAGAAGGCCTTAAGAACAAGTCAGTA
>CAYNQH010000015.1:0-12139 GCA_964399255.1 uncultured Methanosarcinales archaeon
GGCACTGCAGAAACGTCAGCCTCTCCAACCTGAGGAGGCTCTACATCACCATCTACATCGCCCATATCTCCGCCGATATCTGCGGCTGCATCGTTTCCATTATCTCCGTCTGAAACTGCACTGCCTGTTGCTGTAGGTAATGTAGGTTCGTAAGCTTCGTTCCCAACATAAGTATATGTTGGACCGCAGCCGGCGAGAACAATTACCATAACCATAACTAGAAAGTAAGTCATCACTCTCTTTATCATATTTTACCACCTCGCATAGGGACCTTGTTTAATTTTGCTTAAATTTTTGTTATTTCATAATTACACCGCATATATAAATTTTATGGTAGTGAAAAAGAGAAATTCTTTTAAAGAAAATAAGAGGTTTTGGTCACCATCAGTTTAGGACTAAAATGGCCTGGATCTGTTTTTGAAGAGGGTTTACACAAGATTATAACTGTTTTATATGATAAACAAGAGAGAGATCCAAGAGGGATGATTAATGTTTCCCGAGGGAATAATAAAAAATTTTTAGAGATGAGCAAGTAAGAAAAAAATATATCCTATCTCTGTCCTAAACTGGTAGTGATACGATGGGATCATACAGGTTACGTGTATTTATAGACCTTTATAGCCAGTTAGGGAATAGTCAGGTTATGGCAATAGTCAGTTATGGCAAACTATAATTTCCAAAATATAAGTTTCCGATCATAATATTATATGTTGAATAAGACTATAAGCTGATGCACCTGATAATTTATTTTTCTTATTCCTTATCCTCAATCTCTGTTGCCATCTGGCTATAGTCTATAGCTCTCACCATATTCTTTATGTATTCTATTATCGTGCTTAGATGTGCTGATACAAATTTTATGGTGCCTGCGCATTCATGGCCTCCACCATCAACATTAGCTTCAGGGATGTCCTTATGGAGGGCTTCTATTATCTTAGCTACAGGGAGTATAGGTTTTGTTGCCCTTATGATCACCATATCAGAAAGGTAACCTATCGTAAATACAGGCGCATTCTCCTTCCCTACAGATACCTTATCATGGATCAGGCCTATTATCTTCCCTGGAGTAGGATAGGTGAACCTAAGGGTATACTTCTCAAGGTCTATATGAGAGAAAACAACCCCATTTATCTCCTGTGTCCTCAGGTAAGGCAAAGTGCTCTGCAGCTGGGTCTCAACCCCCTGATTGACCTTCTCGTTTATCATCCTGACAAACTCTTCGTTCTGGAAAACCTCCTCATACACCCCTTGGCCGCTATCGAACCTCAAATTGTATGCAAGGAAATCTATCGCAATAACAAGCTCCCGTATCTTCTCTTTTGACATACCTGCATTGCTTATGTAAAGATCTATCTCAGGGATCTCGCACCTGTCTCCAACACCTGAAACAGCCGGGAAGAGAGGCTGCTCAAAATCCTCATGTATCAGCCTTGCTATCTCATAACAGAGCATTCCTGCGCTTGTCTGGCTGTCCATCCCATGGATATAAGGGTTTATGTGATACAATAGGTAAGGGCATACTGCAGTCTTATTGTTCTCAAGGACTACAGGATTATGGTGGTCTACGACGATTATATCAAAGCCCATAGTCTTCAAGGTCTTCATGGCAAAGACATCTTCAGGAGTAGAACCATTGTCCAGCACAAGTATCAAAGGTTTCTTCTGGTCATGTCCTTCTATAACTTTCTTAGTGAATGAAATATCTTTAAGCACATCTGTGGTCTCATAGAAAGGGGCTTTGCTAGGGCTCCTGAATATATAATGCTGAGGGTTCATGCCTACCTCCTCGATAAACAATGAGCAGGCCTTCTCTATCGACATCCCTGCGATTATCCCATCAGCATCAGCATGATGCCTTATAAGAACAGGCTGGTTATTTATCATTGCCTTCCTTATTATCTTAGCAACATTAAGGAAGTGAGGCCTTAGCTTAGAAAGCCTCTCAGAGCTTATAGACAATTGCCTGTCTGGAGGGTTGCTTTTCTCTTCAAGCAAAGCGTCAAAGTCCTTAGAAGATCTCTCTACAGATTTTATCTCTATCTGGAGCCTTCCAGCCCTCTCGCTTACAGGGCCTTTAAGCTCAACTACATCATCTACCTCGAAGATACAGTCTTTTGCCACAGCATCTATAGCTCCCTGGCTGTCTGTAACCACCAGGATCGTAGGCCCTGGCTTTACCTTTCTGAGTATCTTGACAGTGCCTTCAAAATAATCGCCTGCCTTTAGGAGGGGTATTGAATGCACCTTATTAATAGAGAAAGCTTTTTTATGGCTGTCTTTATCATTATCTCTGTGATGGTCTTTAGCATGACCCTTTTTATCATCTTTGTTGTGATCAGTTTTCATATCTTTCATATTGATTTCCTCTATTGTTTATTTTTATTGTTCTTTTCTTTTATCTTTTTTATTGTTCTTTTCTTTTATCTTTTTTATTGTTTTATTTTTATTATCAGTTTTTATATATTTATATCCCTATCATTCATTCGAAAGCTTCTTTTATCTTGCCGAATATTCCTTTCTCTGCCTTTGCAGTCTCCTTATCAAACTCTTTAAGGATCTGCTTCTGCTTTGGCGAAAGTTTCTTCGGGACCTGCACTACTACCTTGACCAGCTCATCTCCCCTTCCTGACCCTCTAAGGTGAGGCACTCCCTCCCCTCTTAGCCTGAACACTGTACCAGTCTGGGTGCCTGGAGGGATCTTCAGCCTAGCCTTGCCCTTCAAGGTAGGCACTTCTATCTCATCACCCATAGCAGCCTGCACAAAGCTGATCTGAGCATCAAGATGAAGATCATATTCTTCTCTCTCAAATATATCATGCTCCTTCTCCCTTATCAGTATATATAGGTCTCCAGGAGGGCCTCCCCTCTCTCCTCCTTCTCCTTCGCCGGCTATCCTCAGCCTTGAGCCGTCAGATATTCCTGAAGGGACATCGACCTTTATCTTGCGGTTGTGCTTCACAAGACCTGTGCCGTCACAGGAATTGCAGGCTTCCTTGACTACCTTACCTTCCCCCCCGCACCTCCTGCATGTAGTGGTCGACTGGAACATCCCGAAAGGAGTCCTTGTCTGTCTTGTGACATATCCTGAACCATTGCACTGGTCGCAGGTCTTTATATCAGAATCTGATTCTGCACCAGAACCCTGGAAATGAGGGCATTTCTCAAACCTTGGGATGAGGATATGCTTCTCAACCCCAAAAGCTGCCTCTTCAAGGGTGACTTCCATCTCATAGCCCAGGTCATTGCCTCTTGCAGGCCCTCTCCTTCTCCTGCCTGAGCCTCCCCTGCCTCCGAAGAAAGTGTCGAATATCTCGCCGAAGTCAAAAGAGCTTCCGAAGTTGAAATCTGAGAAGTCAAAACCTTCAGTGCCTCCCTGGAATCCCTGGAAGTCTGCAGTTCCAAAACGATCATACTGCTCTCTCTTCTTATCATCACCTAAGACAGCTGCGGCCTCGTTTATCTCCTTGAATTTATCAGCAGAACCCTCTTCTTTGTTAAGGTCAGGATGATATCTCTTTGCCAGCCTCTTATAAGCCTTCTTTATGTCTTCTTTTGTAGCGCTCTTGTCTACACCCAATATATTATAGTAATCTTTCGTCATCTCTGTCCCCTCTTTTTCTCTCCTAGCCTACAATTCAGGTTATAACTCAAATCATAAATCAGATTATAGATCATATCAGGATTAAGGCTGCAATCCATAACGTAATCCGGGCGGTGATCCCACCTAAGGCCCTCAATAATTGCTAATCTACTCCTGCCATCACAATCTCTAAGATCTCTGCCTATTGATGACCTTGACACAATCATCGATATAGTCCTGGAGTATGTTGATCGCATTGTCTTCGTCTGATTCTTTCACAAGTATATGGTCCTTGAAATAAGTGGAGACTACTCCCGCGCTTATCCCATTCTTAGCCAAAAGACTTGTGACGACATCAAGATAGCCCACGACATCCCGATCCAGGTTTATGTCAAAGGTTATCAGCTTCCGGTCCTTCTGCAGCTCAAAGTCATAAAAAGACCTTTCTATCTGCTCCCAGTTCCTCTGCGGCAATATAAGGGTTATCTTATCCTCTCCGAATACCACTGAGTTGAACCCGTCGCTGAAGTCTCTTATCTTCGCCTTTACCTTGTCTGACTGGTCTTTAGGTACGCCTACGATGACAAACGTATCCATCGAGACCTTAATCTTTGTGTTGGCAAACAGCCTTTTTAGCTTGTTTTCCTGTTCCATACACACTGGAAAGTGGTACTACCTTTTATCTTTTTTCTTTTTTTCTCCTTTCTTTTCCTCTTCTTCTACCTCATAATCAGCGTCAACCACCTTGCCTTTTTTGGCTTTGCCCTTATGGCTGTCAGAAGGTCCTGTATCATCAGATCCCTCGCTGTCTCCATGTCCTGAGCCAGACTGCTGTTTTGCAGCCTGCTCCTGCTGGACCTTCTGGTAGAGTTCTGTGCTCATCTTCTGGACCTTCTGGTTGACCTGCTCAAGCTTCTTCTTTATCGCATCGATGTCTTTCTTCTCAGGCTCAAGAAGCTTCTTCAGCTCTCCTACCTCTTTCTTGACATCTTCTATCTCTCCGCTGTCTACCTTGCCTTCAAAGTCCTTGAACAGCTTCTCTGTAGAGTAGACAAGAGTATCTGCCTCGTTGAGGGTCTCTATCTCCTGCTTTCTCTTCTTATCCTCATCAGCATGCTCCTCTGCCTCTTTCTTCATCCTCTCTACATCTTCTTCGCTGAGCTTCTGCGATGCAGTGATGTTTATGCTCTGCTGCTTGCCTGTACCCAGATCTTTCGCAGCGACATGAAGTATGCCGTTAGCGTCTATATCAAAAGTAACCTCGATCTGAGGTATCCCTCTCGGAGCTGGGGGGATCCCATCAAGAAGGAAGTTTCCAAGCAGTTTGTTGTCAACAGCCATCTGTCTTTCTCCCTGCAGTACTTTGATCTCCACTCCAGGCTGGTTGTCTGAAGCTGTCGAGAATATCTGCGTCTTCTTTGTCGGAATAGTGGTGTTCCTCTCTATAAGAGGGGTCCTTACTCCTCCAAGAGTCTCAATGCCCAGCGTAAGAGGGGTTACGTCAAGGAGAAGTATATCTTTAACCTCTCCTGCAAGGACTCCTGCCTGTACAGCAGCTCCCTGAGCTACGCATTCCATAGGGTCAACGCCCCTCTCAGCTGCCTTGCCAAGATAATCCTCGACAAACTTCCTTACTATAGGCATCCTGGTAGGGCCTCCGACAAGGATGATCTTATCTATGCCGTCCTTCCCTAGCTTCGCATCCTTGATAGCCTGCTCCAGAGGATGCTTGCATCTCTTGACTATAGGATCTATAAGCTGTTCAAGCTTCGCTCTTGTAAGCTTCATGACAAGGTGCTTTGGATTGCCGTCGCCTGCACTTATAAAAGGCAGGTTTATGTCGGTCTCCATAGTTGTGCTGAGCTCTATCTTAGCCTTCTCTGCAGCCTCCTTCAGCCTCTGCACTGCCATGGTATCCTTCCTTAGGTCTATACCTTCCTGCTTCTTGAACTCATCTGCTATGAAGTTCACGATAGACTCGTCCATATCTGTACCGCCTAGCTGGGTATCTCCGCTTGTCGACTTGACCTCGAAAACACCTTCCCCAAATTCCATTATAGTGACATCCAGGGTTCCTCCGCCAAGGTCAAACACCAAAATCCTGAGATCCTTGTCTGCCTTGTCAAGCCCGAAAGCCAGGGATGCTGCTGTAGGCTCGTTGACTATCCTTACAACATCAAGGCCTGCGATAGCGCCTGCCTCTGGTCATCGTCGAAGTAGGCCGGCACTGTTATTACCGCCTTCTCGACAGTATCGCCTAAGAATTCCTCTGCATCCTTCTTGATCTTCTGCAGGATAGCAGCAGAGATCTGCTGAGGAGTATACTCCTTGCCGTTGATCTTATACTTATAGGCTGTGCCCATCTTCCTCTTAGCTGCCGTCACTGTCCTCTCTGAGTTAGACACTGCCTGCCTTCGCGCAGGCTCTCCTACCAGCATCTGGCCTTCTTTTGTAAAGGCCACTACGCTAGGGAAAGCTTTACCATAAGCGCTAGCCCCTTCAGAGCTAGGTATTATCGTGGGCTTTCCTCCCTGCAGCACTGCTGCTGCTGAATTGCTTGTTCCAAGATCGATTCCGATTATTTTTCCCATATTCACCAACCTCCATGTGGTTTTTATACTGTTTATACTATTCTACGCTTCTTTTGTATCCTGTTCTTGCATCAATTTGCATTAACTTACTATATCATTAACTGCCTTCAACCTAACTGCCTTCATCCTTAACCGAAATAGCTTGGGCTTTTTGTGTCAGCCTTGCCTTTAGGCTTGGTATTCGGCTTGGTATTAGACTTTACTTTCTTCTCATATTTCTCAAGGGCCTTTGGCTTCTCTATCTTGCCGAACTCATTCTCAAAGTTTGAGAGCGTCTGCCCGAGAAGCTCGAATATCTTCTTGGCATGATAAGGGTCGACTATTATCACATTATGCTTCAACGACAGGACAAGACTATCCTTGCTTCTCGCATCAACCCTTGGAGTCACGCTCTTGAAGTCAAGAGTGAACTGCAAAGGGTTGAAGTTTATCGAAAGCTCGTGAGCAAAAAAAGCCTCCCCATCATTTATTGACATGTTTACATTCTTTTCCATTTTTATTCCTCCTCTTTCTGTTTGGGGTTCTTCTGTTCCTGCTCCATCTTCTTCAGAGCATTCTTCCTTATCTCCTCAACCCGCTCGTCCTTCAGGATAACTTTCTCCTGCGGCTGGACTTCAACCACCTCAAAAAGCTTGGCCAACTTGTTAAGCTTGAATTCATCATAAGGCTTGACAGATCCTAAAGCCTCGTAAACGTTCCTGTCTGTAGTTATTATATCAACATCTGAAGACCTGAAGAAGATCAGGTTTTCCATATCCTCATCTGCTGATATCAGATACCTCAATATGGCCTCCGGCTTCAGCAGGAGCTTCTTCTTCTCAGGTTTTCCATCCCTTATCTCTATCCTCATATGATCACCTCAGTATCTCAAAGTTCAATATCCTTGCAAGCCTTTTCTTGTCAGGCACTATATCATCAAGCCCTGCTCCTGGAAGCGTCTCTCCGCCTGCCTTAAGATACGCTGCGTACTGCCTTACAGACTCCGGGTCTGCAGGATTCAGGAAATGATTAAGATTGAACCATAATGTAAGCTCCTTGCTGTGCTCTCCGCAATTGCCTACCCTGCACATCAAAGGTTTTGCCTCATGGACCTTGCATCCTTGCCCGTCAAAAAACATGCAGCTGCCATAAGGCTTGCCTTTCTTGACTACCTTCGGCCGATATAGTACAGTATTGAACAGCTCTTTTTCTTCCAGGTACTCTTTCTTAAGCTTCTCTTCATCAACATTGAGTAAGCCTGCCAGTCTCTTATGATCTTCCCTGACGAGGAATCCTGATCCAAACCTGCAGCAGTGATTCTTTCTCTGGCAGGACTTTCCTAGAGAGAGGATATCCTCAACAGGGGTGTCTTTTGTGATCACCATCTTTTAATGCCCTGTCTTCTGATCATCTCTGCCCCTCGGCCTCTTTTGTCTTGCTTATCTTGACCTTTGAATGCCTAATCACCATCTCGCCAAGCATGTATCCTTTCTGGAACTCTTCAAGCACGATCTCATCCTCTTCTCCCTCTTCAGAGAGAAGCACCTCATGATAGTTAGGGTCGAATCTCTTGCCTATGCAGTCTATCCTCTTGACACCTTGCTTCTCAAGTATCGAGAAGAGCTGGGAAAATATGAGCTCGACGCCTTTCTGGAAGTCCTTATCTATGTTCTTATCCTTGCTCTTGAGAGCAAGCTCAAAAGAGTCAAGCAAAGGGAGCAGGTCTGAGATTATATTCCTCTTAGAGAGCAGGCACTGCTTTTCCCTGTCTCTCTCAACCTGCTTGCGGTAGTTCTGGAAATCTGCCTGAAGACGCTGTAGCATATCCGTAAGCTCCCCTATCTTCTGATGGAGCTCGACCATCTCTTCTTTCTTTCCTTCTTTCTTGATATCTTTCTTATCTTCTTTCTTGATATCTTTCTTATCTCCCCGGGTGTCTTCTCCCTTGGTGTCTTCTTTCTTCTTCATCTTCTCTTGGAGCGTCTCTTTTTTTGTTGTCATCTTCCCTCCTGATATATTCCCTAAAAACAATAAATAAAAAGGAAAAGGCAATCATTATATCTTTCTACTTGATCTCTATCCTCTTCTTTTTCTCTTTCTTCTCTTCCTGCTTAACCTTCGGTACCTCTACCTTAAGCACCCCATTTTTATACTCTGCTTCAGCCTTCTCAGCTATTACCTCTTTTGTGAAAGGTATAGCCCTATAGAACTGGGTGCCTCTGCTCTCATAATGATAATAACCTTTCTTCTCATCCTTTATCTCTTTCTCTGCCTTCTTCTCAACCTTGACTTCTATGCCATGCTCTGTTATGTTAAGCTCTATATCCTTCTTGTCTACACCTGGAATCTCAAGCCTTGCTATTATCTTTGACTCTGTCTCATAGACATCTGTTACTGGCATCCTAGCCCTGAAAGGTACTATCTCCCTCCCTTTGGCTCCTGAGCTCTTGCTTTCAAGAAGCATAGGCCTCCTGCTAAAGAAAGAGCTGAACATCCTGTCCATATCTTCCTGCATCCTTCTCATCTCATCAAATATATCGGTCATGGTTTTCACCTCCACCAGTTGTTGACTTTAAATCAACCATTTAGTCCTGTAATCAACAATCATATATAAAGTTTTTGGTTCAGTTTATAAATGATACAAAATTCAAGGTTAAAAAGGCCTGAGAACCTAAAAACCAAAGATATAAATACTTGGTTGACTTTAGGTCAACAAAGATGGTAGTCATACATCGAAGGATCACAATAATCAGGTATAACAAACCTACAAAGAAAGACCTTAATGAAGAGCTAAAATTTCTTGGGGACAGCCTAGGGCTGTTCGGTGAGAGGGATAAGGAAAAATCCTGTTTCAGGATATTCATAGAACTTCTGAAGAGCACCAGGAAAAGCCTAGGATTGAGCAGTGATGAGATAGCTGCCAAGACAAAGCTCAGCAGAGGCACAGTCGTCCATCACCTTAACAGGATGGTAGAAGCAGGACTTGTTGCTGCAGACAAAAACAGGTATTTCCTAAGGGCAGGCAACCTCAAGAATCTTATCATAGAGATACAGAAGGATGCTGACCGGACTTTCGAGGATCTGAAGGAGACTGCCTCAGAGATAGATAGAGGATTAGGGCTTTAATTCTAGACTTTCTGTCATTCCCTCTTCAGGAAGGCTTTTTATCTCAGGAGTGCATACATCTTCAAGCCTGCCTTGCTGTTTTGCTTCTTCAAATATCCCCACAAGCTGTTTGAGGCAGTTCTTTGTTTCTTCATAATGATCCTGCAAAGATATAGAAGGATTGGCTAGATAGTTATCCCTGAAAGCTTCAACCATAACCTGGGTCATCTTTGCAGGAGCCTGAGCATATGCCTCAAGCGTCTGCCAAAAATGCTTATATGTCTTCAATGAATACTTATCAACATTGAATGTAGGGAAAATAAACCAAGGCTGTGTCTTGAGAGTCTCATATCTAACTCCTGGATTTACCCTTGCAAGCTCATGCACAGTAAGATGCCTAAGATCCTGAGCGACAGAATAGGTTTTGTCTGATCCTCTTTCAGGTCTCAGCCTATCTATAACAAAGCAGAACTCTCGGAAACGAGGATAATCCCTTAACATATATGATATGCTTCTCTCACCATCATTGTTCTTCGGGATGCCCATATCCGATGCTATTTGATATAAGATATTCTCAGTAATGCTTCCTGAATACCCATACTTTTTTACAAGATGATCCATAAACCTCAAAGCAAATTCCTGGTCAGGAACATTTAGCAGCCTGCTTAATCTTCCTACGCTCCCTATCATAGTGAGATCAGCAGTGTAGGCACTTTCCTTGATCTCAAAATCTATGTCAACATCACCAGAAAGCAATCTTCCAAAAACCCCTCCTTTAAGGAGCTCGTGACTTCCCTCAAGGCGGAATCCAAAGAAGTTCCATTTCTTATATTCCTTATTTTCGTAAGACAAACGGTGATTTACCGCGAATCTTGAGTCATACATCTCCATCGAAGGATAGTCTATAAACTTAGTCCCTTCAGGAAGCCTTTTTTTACCATATCGGATATAAGAATCAGACTTAAGAGCATCAGCATATCCTTCTTTTAGATAGATTTTCCCTTGACCTGTCTCTATCTCTAAAGGCAGGAAATGCCTGATTACTTCGCCAACAAATGTAAAATACTTTGTGAAAAAAATTTCTAAATCTTCTACGCTTGCAGCGACTAACTCCTTAAGCCTCGCGTCAGTGAGGATCTCTTTTTCAGCCGTGATCATCTCAAGATCCTTAGGGATCTCTATATGCGCTACTGCTTTCAGCCTTGCAAGCTCCCTCATAGGCTGGAGGCCGTCATCTCTGACTATCTCTGGTAGTCCTGCATAATCTAGTCCGTTAAGCTTGGCATTGATCACACCATAGACGAAAGATACCCTAGTATGGTCTGCCACATCAATACCTTTATCCCTTAGGTTCTGGAGGTCGCGCTGAAATCCGGGATTAGTCCAGAATTCAGGATCCTTCTTGATACCTGACTCATGCGCCTCTATCCTGTCAAGCACAATCATAAGCTCTGATGCTTTCCTATCACTAAGGCTGTTGATATAATGGACTGCCTTGATCTCATCCTGAGAAAGCGATGTGTCTGGATGTGCAAAAAACCCTTCTCTTTCAAGAGGAGACATATGGAGATAAGAACGTTTTATCTGCTCTGCATCAAACTGTGTTATGATCCTCATGAACCCAGTTTGAAAGGCCCCATATATAAATTTTTCTACTTAGAAGTGCTAAATAAAAAGAAATTTAAAATATAAATCAAAAAGATATCAAGGGGATTACTCTCCTGGCCTGATTAAGGCATGATTTCTGATCTGAAGATCCTCCTTAACCAGACCATCATCTTGTTGAGCCTACCCTGCGTCTCTTCAAGCTGTCTCTGCATATCCCCACATGCACCATTGAGGCATTGGTTGCTCAGGCACTCATAGCTGTTCTGGCAGGGATCACCTTCAGGCTTCTGGGTAACAACAGAAGAATAGATATCACAATATGAAGGAGTCTCTCCATCCTCCCCATTTATCATCCTGGTGCCGAAGGGAAGGCAGGCATCATCTTTAACACATCCTGAACCGCAGGCTGAAATATCCTGCCCATCCTTGATTTCATTGATTTCATTGATATCACCGCCTTCTTGACCCTCATTGTAGACGCAAGGTCCAGGTAGCCTGCAGGTGCAGGTCTGGTAATCGACCCCACCATCACAGCTGGTTCCTTCACTACTTCCATGACAGCCCCTGCAGGTTACAGGGCAGTCTCTCTCTGTAAGCCTGCAACTGACATCCTGATCCAGGATATCTTCCTTAGGAGGCACTACAACCTTACAAGCCCCCTGCTCACATCCCCCAGGGCAGGGATACCTGTCCTTGTTGAGCCGCCTGCTTGAGTTGCAGGAGTATTCTACCAGGACGCATCCTTTCTCATCAGGATTGCATGACCTATACTGCTCAGTCTTTAGCACAGGATCATAGTTATAGCAGAAGTCTGTATACTCCTTGCCGTCAAGTATCACCTTGCCTTTCTTGTAAAAATTAAGGCCATCATCAGAATCATAGCATGATTTCTTCCTGCATCCTATCTCTACTTCCTTGCTTTTGCCGTCTATAATAGTGTAGAAAGAATCATTGCAGGGGCTTGTCCATCTTATCTTCTCCCCTTTGATTCCTGAGACAAATAAGACGCATGAATCTTTCCCTGAACACTTGCCTTTCTCAGAAGAGCATTCCATATCCGCCCTGTCCGCAGGAAGTCCGGTAAATACACAGGTTATCTTCTCAACTATATTATCATAATCATCTATGTTTATCCCTTCATCACATTCCTGCTGTACCCTGAACACTTCCATTCCGCAGTTAAGGCCGCTGCAGTGGTTATCGCAGAAGTTTTCACCATACCTCTTCCATGATTCCAGATTCTTGCATAGCCTGTCACCATAGGCAGTATGCTCAA
>CAYNQH010000016.1:0-12072 GCA_964399255.1 uncultured Methanosarcinales archaeon
TCATCATACCTGAAGAAGGAGTATATCTCTGCAGCACCCTTTATAACTGTCTTTATGTTAGGATTAGAGTACTCTTCGCCCAGTTTTGCGAGCCCTGCCTGTAGGTCCCGGAGGAATCTCTCCTTCGCTTCTCCTTTAAGCATTGGATCTGTCGGATCTGTCATTCGGCTCACTTGGATTTAAGTTTTATAAATTATGTCAGGTTGTTGTATATGCCTTGTAATCAAAGGGCATAAAAAAGAAAAATAAGATTATTCGCTGGCTTGCCTGTACTGATCGCCTGCCTTTGCCATAGCAGCAACTTCCTCTTCAAGAGCTTTCATCTCGCTTGCTATGACCTCAGGATCGCCTAGGTTCGGATTATCCCTTGCTCTCTGCAGGAAGGACTTTCTGACCCCGTCGATGAATCCTGCTATCTCCGTGTTAACCTTTCTTCCATACTCTATGGACTCCTGTGTGTAGCTAGGCTGGCCCATCTCTTCATATGCTAAGACAGTTACTTCCTTTATCCTGTTCCCTGTCCTGACAAGGAGCTGGTTCATCATCTCTCTTGATCCGTTGAGGATCTCTGTAGCAGCTTCAAGAGATTCTGCCATCTCGATAGATGCGATAGATCTCTCAAGGTTCTCTTTCATAGCATTAGCTTCAGAGTTCACAGTTACTTTCAGGTCGCCTGCAACCTCATATCCCTTATCGAGATAGCCCATCCAGATCTGTGCAGCCTGGAACTGTGAGTCGGCGATGTCATACTGGATGACTGCAAGCCCCAAAGATCTCTTGTTTGCATTATGATCTGTCTGTTTCTGCAGCCTTTCTTTCTCAAGCTCTGTCTGCTGCTCCCTGTACTTTGCAGCTTCAGACGACTGGAGGTCTACTCCTGTAAGCTTCTCTCTTATATCCTCAATCTGTGACTGTATTCTCTTCAGGCCTTCGATCTCTGACTCGCAGATCTCTGTGAGGCTTACGATCTCTGTTGAAGCCTGCTTCTT
Organism: uncultured Methanosarcinales archaeon; assembly: GCA_964399255.1. Lineage (GTDB taxonomy): Archaea > Nanobdellota > Nanobdellia > Woesearchaeales > CAYNQH01 > CAYNQH01. Next base: position 990 of record CAYNQH010000016.1, read on the forward strand.
CATCTCGAGAAGCCGGTGCTGGCTTGGGCCGTACTTGCCCCTTAGCTCGTCTACCTTGTCCATGTTCTGCTGGAGAAGATCCTTTGATTCTACAAGGTCCCTATACTGGCCCATGATCATGGCTTCCCATGAATTTGTTGCCATCTTCTTTGCCATGTTGACACCGAAATCCCTTAGATATGGTATCTTATTAAGCAATGGTGAGAATGCAAGCTGCTTCTGTACCCATGTGAAATCTTCTTTTGCTACTCCAAGCTTTGCTTCTGTCAGCTGGGTCCTTGATCTTTCCCTTATCTTTTTTATATCTTCACTATATCCTTTAAGCTCATTCCTTAGCTCTTGCGTCTCTTTTTTCATCTCTTCTACATTAGGCATATCTACTTGCCTGAAGATAGAGAGTGCTCCTTCCCTGTCTGATGCAGAGCCTTCTTCGCTCTTTACCTTTTGAGCAGATTGTCCTGACATATTCATTCCTGGCACGTGTGGCATTTTATTCATTCCTCCGAATCGGTTTTTTTTTGTAGTTATTTTTAGCCTTCTTTTTAGCATATATGCTATCATAATCACCCTTTTTGCAGAAAATTACTATTAGGAAGTGACAACCGATATATAAACTTTTCTATCACTATATTTGTTTTTCCTGCTATCTATGTTTTTTCCTTGAATTTCTTAGTATTTTGTATATAAATAATTTCTTAGCTATTTTTTTGTTTTTGCCTAATAAAATATATCTTATTACCTTATAAAATGATTTTTTACTAAAAACTTTATTATATCTCCTTATCTATCCTACTGAAGATATAGAAAAAGAGGGAGATATGGGAAAAGGATAATTATGTTGTTACTTTGAGATGGTAAAATATGGAAAGATTTAAATATCAGAACTTTTTCCTGAGGATATATTTTAGATTGTTTTAGACCATTTTAGAAAAAGGCGGTGATAAGGGATGTTAGAGGTCTAGTTAGAAGACTATAATATTAGATGGTTTAATGACAGACTTTTTAACTGATTAACCAGACAATGAAGGAGGAATCAAAATGCAAGAGATAAGAAAGAAGAAAGCAGATACAGCAAAACAAGAAGTTGGATGCAGGACAACATATAGGCCTGCAGATCAGCAGAAGTACCTAAAGGAATCTGATTCATTGATAGCTTTAAGGGTAACTCCAGAAGAGGCAACCTTGGCAGAAGGATATCTTACTGTCATGGATACGAGCGTTGCAGATATGACCCTAAGAGGTGTGCTGCAGCAGTATATAATAGGAAAGGATGCAGCCCATGCAGGCAAGATAAGAGAAAGTGTTGAGCAGGAGGTTCTTGGAGCTTATAATGCTGTTGTAAAGCTTCTTGGAGAAAAAGAGACTCTTGTCCATATAAACAACGGACCTATGAAGGTCAATCTTGATGATAAGGTAGCAGACCACCTAAGCCTTAGAGAAGAGGTTGTTGAAGGACATGTCAAGGAGAACTCCGGCTTTCTACTGCTTGATATAATCCTGGAGAAAGACAATACCGGGGGGTATTCTGCAAGGCTTGGCAGGTACAATTAAAATATTTTTATTTTTATAATCTTTACTTTATTATTTTAACTGTTTTCAAAAAGGGGTCTATTGTAAGAGGTTTAACTTAGATTTAAGCCTGATCACTAAGGTGACAACAAGATGGAACTTCCAGAACCGATACTGCTGAAGATGATGAGAGAGCACACTATCATATTAGATAATACTCTCTATAAGGTGGAATTTACAGAAGATCCTTTCACAGGAGATTCCTTTGAGCAGGATGGTATATTATGCCCCATAGTCCGGCTTGAGACGATAGGCAACCTTGAGAAATTCTATCGGGTCAACAGGGCAAGAGAGATAGAGCAGTGGAAAGAGCAGTCTGTGAGAGAATTCAGGGTTTCTGAGCATGGAAGTGAGCAGCTGAAGAAGCTCCAGATAGAGAACGTGCTCCTTGATTTCATAGTTAATGAGGTCTTCCCTTACTTCCTTGAAGGAGAAGAAGACAGATTAGGGGATTTTATGAGGCAGAAGATGGGGAAGAAGCCTAGACAGCCAGAAGATAGGCGGCCAGGACCAGGGCCTGCTGAGAGAAAAGATTCAAAGACTCCTATGGGATGCACGATAGATGATGCTTTAGAAGAAGCTGAGGAATATCCAGAATATGATGGTGATATGAAGGAAAGGGATAATATGCCTCCTGTAGATATCTTTGAGAGATTGATAGAGGCAAGAGACAGCCTCAGCAAGAAGAAAGCTGATATCCTTGACAGCCTGCTTGGAAGAAAAAGAGAGGCGAAGAAGGAGCAGAAGAAATCAAGAGAGGTCAGCTCTACTTTTTATGACAGCTTCCTTGGAAGGAAAAATATACTGGTGATAGACCAGATGGTATTAGAGCTAGAAACCATGTTAGGCACTCTTGAAGAAGACAGCATCAAGATAAATATCAAGGGCATGGAATATACTCCTATGAGAACTATAGATTATGATCATAGGTACAAGAATCCTCTGGTATACCTTAAGAAAGAATACATGAAGCATCTTATGAATGTATTCAAAGAAGAGGCTCTTAGTGCGCATCCAGAGATAGATAGGATCATGGTTAAGAACAGAGAGCTTGTCAAGAGGCTTGAGATTGATGACTATAAGAAAGCAGGACTTTCCTTGCAGAAAGAGCGTTTTGATTCTTATTACATATGCCTGGAGGTGCCGCCTTATGCTAATAGGGATCCTGATACAGGGAACCTTCTCAAGTTCCACCTTGTAGATGGGAAGTTAGCTCCGGTCCATGTTGGTGTCAGGCTGCAGATGTCAGGCGATACTGTGGGCTTTTCGACGCCGGTAGTCATGGAAGGTATCAAGAATCCATTCCTACGTGAATCGACGCCTCTTAGGCCTATCTGCCTAGGTAACTATTCCCTGCCCCGTAATTATTCTACCAAGCAGGCAGTAGCTGTACTTCTGAGGAAAGGAAGGATAACACTTACTTCAGGATACCATGGAAGCCTGACACCTTATCATTGGCTTCATGATACGCAATATTTCAGGCAGAATATCTGCACCAAAGAGGAGATCGATAGCCTAGGATTGAAGATAACAAATATCTGATGAAAGATATGATGAAAACAGACTAAAATAAACTGAAAGAAATTAAAAGAAACTGAAAGAAACTAAAATAAACACGGAGGATCAAGATGGCAGACTTAAGCAAGATGGTGGCAAGGAAGAGGGCAGGGAAGGAACCCTATAAGGTCACTTCTGACGCTCAAAGCAAGCTTACTCTTCAGGTAGCTGAAGGCGCATGGAAGAAATTCCTTGCATACAGGGATTATTACAACCTTCTTGCAGCAGGAGATACAGAGCTCTATGCATTCCAGGCATGCAGGCCAGGAGAGACATTCACAAGGGATATAATTCTTGGCCATAGGCAGGAAGGCAACACCAGCGTGCATACTTCGCTTGCAAGGTCATCTGAAAATTTTGCAGGAGGATCAAGGCTTACTTCTCTTGAGATAGACCGGAAAGGGATGACTATCAGGGGATGGGCTCATGTGCATCCTTTCCAGCACAGCGGAAAGCCAAATCCTTCAGGCATAGACAGGAGGAATAATATCACTTTGCTGTATTCAAGGCAGGGCTCTCCCACATGCAGGGTAAGGCTTAACGAATTTGTCCATCTGCTTACTGACACATCTGTTGAAGAAGGCAATCTCGTCCTGCATAATAGCCATACAGGACAGGACTATATGTTTAAGATCCCTGAAGGTGTTGACCCTTCTAAGATGATCATACCAGAGCTTATGATAAGAAGCCCTGTTGAAGATACATTCATATGGTCCATGATAATCAACGGGAGATCTGATGAGATAGGCGACGCTTATGTCGAGTACCTCACCCAGAGGATATCTAGGCTGGGGGAGACGCAGCCTGAAGGCCCTTTCTCGATACAATCAGCACAGATAATCAATGTTGAAGATGATCTTGTTCTGAAGGATAGTGAGATTATAGTGGAGATAATGGACAAGATCTCATTCAGGCAGCCTTTGACCAAGGTATGCGAGAGGATAAATGATCAGGGCCTGCAGGAAGAGGTCAGAGAGCAGGTAAAAGGTTGGGAGAACTATGAGAAGAAGAAAAGGGAAGGATATTGGATAATAACACTTGATGCCGAGGGCAATGAGATAGATGCCAAAGAGACAAAAGGCCCTAAGATCAAGAAGATGTGGGACTATCAGGTAAAGAAGATGCCTATTGAGACTCTTGCCATCCTTGATGGGAAAGCATTGGCAAAGAACCCTCTCTGGGGGCTTCATTCTCTTACCACTTACCAGCTTGAATCATTGAAAAAATCTGATCCTGCAGAGCTTAAAGCACTTAAGGCATTGGACAAGAAAGACCTTGAAGCTTTGGACAAGCTCACAAGCTTCCATATAGAGAAGCTTAAGGAACAGAGAGGGCTTGAGAAAGTAGTAGAAGAAGCTCCTGTTGAGGTAGCAGCAGTCCAGCAAGAAGCCTATGAATCTGTAGCAGCGCCTACATCTGCAGAAAAGACTCCCTGGTATAAGATTGGAGTAAGTGAGATAGTCAAGAGAATACTTGAGAAGCTAAGAGGAAAAGAGGATTATGGCAATCCAAGAGATGTAGAGGTAGACACTCCTTATGGAAAAGGAACTTTTGTATCTTCAGAGGCACCTCAGGCTACTCCTGAGCAGGTTGATAAGGCCAGGAAAATCTCGCAGGCTCCTTTGGCAGCTCCTTCAGGAAGCTCTTACGAGCATGACGCGCTTTATAAGGGAGAGCATGCGCTGTCTGCAGCAGAAGAGGCTTCCAAAGCAGGGGTAGATGCACTTGCTCAGAAGGCATTCTCTCGTGCAAAGCAGATCAAGGACAGTGAAGAAAAGAAAGACTAAGGAAGGACAATAATATGGTAGCAGAAGAGAACAGGTATGATCGTCAGGAAAGGATCCATGGCTGGCAGCAGAATGCCCTGAAGGACGCGAAGATATCTATAGTAGGAGCAGGCCCTATGGCAAACTTCTTCTCAGCAGTAGGAGCAGGCCTAGGCTTCGGAAGCATGTGGGTCTTTGACAATAAGGTTATAGACCCAAGGTATACTGAGAACTTCCTCTTCCCTCTTTCGGAAGATAAGTCGGAGCTGAGGAACAAACGACTAGAGGAGATGATAGGAAGGATAAATCCTGCTATAGAATCAAGAGGGATCACCTGGAAATTCTGCACAGACTATTTCACAGAGATAATAGGCAAGCCTAATGCTATAGTCTTGACTACCAATAATCCTAAGACTGAGCTTTTGATATCAGAGTATGGCCTCTATAGTGGGATCCCTATAATAAACGGATCAGCCAACACCCATAATGCAGAGCTCACTGTGCTTCGGGATAGGGGGGAGATAAAAGAGAGGCTTGAAGAGGTAAAAAAAGACAAGAACCACACTCTTGCTGATATGAGGAGATGTATCCCTGAGCAGTATCTCAGCGATGTAAGATATCATAAATAAAGACAAGGCGTAGTCACCAGCTCTCTTATGGCAGGCCTTATGGCTGATGAGGCGAGGAAGGCTATGTTCAGGCTTTTTGAAGGAGAAGAGCTCCTGGAAAAGGAGATATACTATAATATCCTTGCAAGGGACAGGGTCAGCAAGGCTGATGATTATTCACCTGAAGAGGCTGAGTTCAGCAGGAACAAGACAGTGTATGTTATAGGTGCAGGCTCCTTGGGCAATGCTGTAGCTCTCCTTCTCACGCTTGAAGGCATAAAGAACATAGTGATCATTGATGACGATGAGGTCGAGACAGTGAACCTCAATAGGCAGATACTGTTCTACAATAAGGTAGGCCAGCCGAAGGCTACTGCTCTTGCAGAGAATCTCAGGAAGATAAATCCTAAGGTAAATGTCCAGGGAGTAGTAGGCAGGCTCACCCCTGATTTCCAGTATAAGAATTATAAGCCAGACCTGGTGATGGACTGCGTCGACTCATTCAAGAGCAGGGCATTGATAGATGCCTATGCAAAGAAGAACCATATCCCTCTGATAAGCGGAGGGACAAGCTTTGATGCAGGCCAGGTAGTCGTATGGAAACCTGGAGAGACAGTATGCCTAGGTCATGCGCTGAACATAGAGGATCAGCTGAAAAGGATAGAGGAGGAAGAGCGTCATAGCTGCGCACGTGCTCCTGATCCAAGTGTCATAGTATCAAACTGGATAGTAGGTTCGATGATGGTAGGAGAGCTCTATTCAGTTTTTGGCAATATCCCTGCGATAAGCGGGAAATTCAGATACAATTCAAACATAAAAAATAGGCTAAGCGTGGTGCCTGAGTCTCCATGCGGATGCAGGTAGGTAATCAAAATGACAGATGATGCAAAGGTAAAGGACAAGATGGGTGCCGCAGAGGCAAGATCAGCGAAAGCTTCAATACTGAAGAGCCTTAGACGTCCGGATCCTTCTGAGGGGATAGACTGGGGCGATGTAGAGAAGTATGGAAGCTCTAGCCTGACAGATCTTATGGTCGCTAATAGGATATATCTGGACTATATCAGCGAAGGCACCTTAAGGGAAGGTATTGGCATGCTTGAGAGGCTGCCTAATGGAGACAGGATGAGAGGATTACAGATGCTTATCGCTGCAGACGGCCTGCTCAAGAGGATACAGAAAGATTCACCAAAGATATTTGAAGAGACAAAGAGAGAGATAGACTCTATGATATCCCAGGGGAGAGGATTCCAGGAGATATTTGATTATGCTGCAGTGCAGCAGACTCACGCTGTCCCTTTCTCAAGGCAGGAAGACAGGGTGAAGAAGCTTTTCGAGACAGCATCAGAGCTAAAGTATGTGAGAGAAGACTTTGCAGGTATGATAGACAATGCCTATGGAGACGGCAACAGGAACAGGACTACTTTCAGGCTTATCATGGCTGTTGAGGCGTGCATGGCAGAGGTTGAACAGAAGGCAGGAGACAGGTTCCGTCAGGTATATAATGAGATAGCTGATATGATCCGAAGGAAGAGAAGCTCTTCAGAAGTTATGTCTTATATCACACAGGTACATCGTGATCTAATCCCTCTTGAAGATAGGAATAAAAGAGTAGAGGCCATGTTCGGGCAGGCAGTTGAGCTAGGATATATCCAAGGCTATCTTAAGGATGCAAGCTGGGAGAGGATAGAGGAACTCCCTGATAATATGAAGGTGAACGGGCTTCAGGAGCTTATAGTTTCAAACACCCTTCTTACAAGGCTTGCTAGCAGGGATAAGGATAAGTTCGAAGAGGTGAAGATAGGGATGGAGGAGAAGCTTAGGCGAGGAGTCCCTCTTAATGATATCTCGATATTCATAGCGTCATATTATGCTGATAAGGTGCCTATGCCTCAGAAAGAGAGCATCTTCGCGCAGGTCCGTAAAAGGGTCGAGGGCGAGATAGAGGAGAATTTCAAGAGGCAGAAGAGGGCGGAGCTTGATACAGTCAGATATTACCCTTTCAGGAGCCTTGTAAAATGGATAGTTGCAGGAACACTTGCAGCTACGCTTGCTCTAGGTGCAGTAGGTGTTGTAGGGCTGAAGAATTTCTATGAGAAGATCTATAATGGAAGGCCTGCTGCAGTGCAGATAGAAGACAACAGCCTGCCAGGACTCTTGCTTGGCATCCGAGGAGAACAGACGCAGAATGCTGTGCTGCCTGATGGCTATGTTCCAGGAGAATTCCAAGGTCTTGATTATAATGTTCTTGCAAGCAATGGCATGGCTGCTTCAGCCTATTCGGGGATAGACAATAAGCTCTCTCCTAAGCAGAAGATCGGCGAGCTTAGCAAGATAGTATCTTCATATCCTGGATCAAGAGAGGCTTTCCAGGCAGAGGATGAGATAATCTATATAAGGTATATGAATCCTTCTGAGTTTGTTCCTGCACAGACTGTATCTATGATGCAGGAATTTATACAGAAATATGCCGACAGCGACCAGCTTTCAACACATGAGCTGAACGAGATAGTCCGGAGATTCTTCAACCTTTCTAACAAGATGAACACTACTCCAGCTCCTGATAAGGCTACGCAGGCAACTATTGATTGGATAAGCGCCCAGATTGATGCTAACCAAGGCACTAATGCAGCTTACGAGCTTAGCTATATCCTCGGAGAGATATATCTTCCTAATGCTTACGACCTTCAGAGCATATACAAGAGAGACAGCACTACAGTCACGAGCCTTGATGCAGTCCTTGCAAGAGCTGCGATAGATGTCAGCCCAGAAGTTCTGGTGGAAACATTTGTCAACAGCGCAAACGGGAACGAACTTAGGGCTTCAAGAGGGTATGCAGAGGCAGGAAAAGTGATGCTGCAGTCAGGGAAAAACCATGCAGCGATAAACTATCTTGTCAAGGCTATGGATCATGCTAAAGGGATAGACTTTGCATCGACTCCCTGGATGGACGATACATTATACGCATTAGGCCTGGCTTACCAGGGCATTGCAGAGTATGAGAATGCAGACAATGTCTTCAAGGCATTGATAGAGAGATATCCTGAGTCTCCTTTTGTCCAGGATGCGAAGTAGCTTGTGGGCCAGAAAGGAGTCAGCGACTGGAAAGGATTCTTAGAGGTACTGGCAAGGTGAGAAAATTATGACCCTAAATAGCACTGTTAAAAGATATTGGCCTATATTCCTAGGCGTCGCTATAGGTCAGTTTTTGGCCCATGGTGTCTTATCGCCTTATATCAAGAGCCATAAGAAAGATAAGGAAGAGCCTAAGCAGGCGCAGGAGGCTGTCATGTATGATCCTATCAATTTATCCGAGTTTGACAGCCAGTATGAGCGTGATAAGCTTGTAGTAATGACTTCCCATTTTGGGAATCTGCAGAAACTGTCTATGGAACCGATACACAGTAATGATAGGCTCTACTTTGAGCTCAACTACGATGGGGATTCAGCATTAGCATATTTCCCAGTAACATGCGGGATAGCCTACGAGCTGCAGAAAGCTATGGAGGATAATATCTCTAACCAGATAAAGGTGGAAGGAAAGATGAGCCTATGCACAATCCTTAATGGGGATCTTATTAAGCATCCAGGTACATATATGTGCCTGAGAGCAGAGCATGTCCAGATAGGGCCTACTGTCTATGATGTGATGAGGTGCGGAGAATGAGCAGAGACAGAGGGTTGATAGGTTTTTTTGTATCACCTTGGTACTGGGCAGTTTTGATAGCGATTAACTCTATAAATATATTCAACATCGTTAATAATAAAAACAAACCTGAAGAGAAGTCCAATGTTGAGCAGGTCCAATTCTTGGAGGTAAAGATACCTCAGAGCCTGAATGATTATCTTCCTGTCAATGTGAGAGAGCTTGCTGATAGCTATCAGAATGAGCCAGTCAGGCTCAACGTAGTGCCTGATATAAGCAGTATAAACAATGCGAGTAACCCTCATGAGTATACAGGAGAGCCTGCTATAGAGAGGTATATCCTTATTGCAGATCAGGAAGGCGCCCAGATAAATGCAGTCATAGACCATGATAAGTCTGGTGTGCAGTGCAGCTTTGATCCTGAGAGGATAAAAGAGCTGGATGTCATTGTGGACAGCATCATCGATGCGAACCAGAAAGCTCCACTGACAGAAAAAAGAAGCATAATCCTTTACGGCCAGAACAGGCATGATAGCAATATCAGTGATGTTAGTGATCTCCTAATTCATAAGGTCAAGATAGGCTCTACTGTCTATGATGTGATGAGGTGCCAGGAATGAGCAATGACCCTGTACAAGATATGATCTCTTCTGCTAAGAGGAAAGCCGCAATATTCGGAGGCGTTATGGTTGTAGGGATATCTGGGATACTTGCAGGAGCTGACCTCTATCTTGGGAAAGAGAAGGATCTGGCCCCTTATTATAGCACAGATACAGGATTGACCTCCTTGAAGCCTAAAATCATTGAAGATTATGAGCCTATACTTGCAAAGGATATCAGAAGTAACAAAGGCCTAATAGCAATAGATGTGATCCCTTCTGAAAGCATATATCTCATCAATAATTCTCTTTATGTTATTGCATTTGAGGAGGGTAACCTATCATTCCATGCTGTAGCTAATCCTGCTGACCTATCAGGAGGGATATGCAGCTATGATAATGCCCAAGTAGTCAGGCTTAATCAGGATATGGTTAAGCTCCTGAGAGAAGGCCGTGCTAAAGATAGAGTGACTATCTTTGGAGATAATATTGCTGAGGATGGCGATCCTTACATCCTCCTGCATAAGGTCCAGGTAGGCCCTACAGTTTACAATATCATGAGGTGCAAAGAATGAGCGATCAGAGTGATAATAAGGAAGGGTTCGGATGCGGATGCCTTCTTATGGTAGGCTTGATAGGCATGGTCATAGGAGCTAAATACTGCGGTGATGACAAAAAACCTGCCAAGGAAGTCAAGGTAGAGATAAACCATGTGCAGCCTGCTGAAACCAATCAGTACAAGCAAATGAGGGTAGATGCATATAAACCTGTGAGTGTAGATGAGATAGCCAATAATGTTGGCCTGCTCAGGGTGAGTGCTGTGCCTACTGAGAGCATCTATATCCCTAGGAATGAAACTTATGTGCTCGTATTCCAGAAAGACAGGGATAGCATGCATGCATTAGCTAATCCTGCTGATCTCGATGGAGATAGATGCGCTTATGACAATGAGGCTGTCCGCAATCTCAACCACAAGGTAAACAAGCTTATGATGGAAGGTTCTGGAAAGGAAGAAATTGTCCTATTCGCGGAGAATATCACAGAAGAGGGAGATCCTTATCTGATGCTACATAAGGTCCAGGTAGGCCAAACAATTTATGATATGATGAGGTGTCAAGAATGAGCGATGACGATCTTGATCCTGGCTGCCTTGCTCTGATGGTTGGAGCCGCACTAGTGGGGCTTGTTGCAGTGGGTGTTAAGTGCGCAAGTGAGCGTCTAGAACGGAAGGTAGAAAATAATAGGCAGAGCATCAGGCAGGAAGTGCGTGCTGAAGTCAGGCAGAAGGACAAGAAAGAGATGGAAGAGATGGTCCAAGGCTATGATGCCGGCGAGGTTAGG
>CAYNQH010000017.1:0-12046 GCA_964399255.1 uncultured Methanosarcinales archaeon
AGAACATCTCAGGAAAGTAAATAAGGGGACGTCAAAGATAGCTAGGGAGCTTTGAGTACCTTTATCTACGGCGTCAGACAGGATTAAAAGGGTTGAGAAGAAGTATATCACAAAACATTCTTCTATCCTGGACTATAACACCTTAGGATATAATGCCAATGAGATAGTTGCGATAAAGGTAGCGTCAGAGAAGAAATCGGCTTTCCTTGAATTCCTGAAAGAAGAGAACTGCGTCAACTCAATATTTGCAGTAAATTCAGACTTCAGCTTTGTCATAGAGCTGGTCTGCAAGGACAGGATGGAAGTTCTTAACTGGATAGAGCAGGCGAGATCATCATTCCCCCTTGAGATAAGGTCTTTTCAGGTGCTTAAGGTGGAAGATAAGGAGAAGTTTATACCGGAGTGAGGGATAACATGGAAGAAGACAGATTCGACAGGCTTACAGGGATCATAGCTAATGAAAGGCTTGCTGGCAAGTGGCCGGAAGAGGAAAAAGTACAGGAAGATGGGAGAAGATATCTTGATAAGGATGAGCAGGGGCCTGGACTGATAACCTATTTTGACCTCAGATGGAACTTCCTTTTTTTCATAAATAAGGATCAGATCAACGAGTCATATGCTATCTTTACAGAAGAGATAGGGAGAGATATCAAAGGAGGTTTTATAGTTGGAGTTTACAGGCTTGATTATCCATCTAATTCTTATTCACAGCTTGGAGAGGATTTAAGGTTCAATGGTGCAGATTATGACAACTCAAGGAAGAAAGCAGTAGACTGCGTAAAGATGCTGAGGGATTCAAGGAATATTGAAGATGCTCTGGCTGATCTAATCGAATCAAATTATGGGGGTTGAAAATGGACAGGTCTGAAAAGGATGAAAAAATATATTTTAATAGGAGGGGTGTGATAAAAAGGATTGCGGGTATTTCATTAGCTGGTTTAATTATGGTCGGGCTGGCACCTGAAGCATACACTGCAGGACAAAAAAGCCAGCCTACATATGGGTGCTTAATAGAACCTAAGATAAAAGGATACGCTAACGGAAGAACGTATGATCTGGCAATAGATCTTAGGTTTAGAGAGCACAAGACAGGTATAAGGTTATCTGGGGGCACAGGGAGTTATGCTGAGTCAGTATCTCTTGGAGAAGGGTGCATAAGCAGAAAAATCTGCGGTGATGCTGATGGGATTGACAGCAGGATTACAGAAGAAAACGCTGAATACCTGATGCCTGAACTTATGATGGAGATTAGAGACTCTGAAACTAAGGCTTTAATCGCTCAGGGGTCAGGAGTTGATATTTTCCTAGAGAATGATACTGGAAGAGAAGCAGAGGTATATTTCATCGTGAGGGAGTATCCTAACAAGGAAGGAGAGCAGTGCAGTGCAGATCATTATGCTGACAATACAGGAAAATTTCTAACAAGAGTAACTGTTGGAAGAAGGATAAAGGAGAGATTCTGAAGGGGGTAAAAGATGGCTGAACCAGACGAAAAAGGATATCTTGACAGAAGGAATATGATAAAAGGGATTTTAGGTGCTTCTTTGCTCGGGTTAACAATGGTAAGCCTAGTTCCTCAGGCATACTCTGCAGGCCAAAAAACCAGGCAGACATATGGCTGCTCAATAGAACCTAAAGTTATTGATAAAGGAGGTTATTACACTGCAACAATAGACCTAAGATTCAGACAGCACAAGACTGGCATAAAAGTAGGCCCTAATGAGAGGGCAGTCATAACAGCTCTGGGTGAAGGATGTCTCAGCAAAAATGTATGCGGAGGACCAGAAGGTATTGAAAATGTGATGTGGCCTCTTTATGCCTGCCTTAATGAACCTCAAATAATCGGTCCTAGAGGAAGATCAATTTCAGAAACTGCAAAAGGCGGGTTGGATATGGTATTGATAAATGATTCGGAAGCAGAAGCAGAGCTTTATTTTGTCGTGATAGACGGGCCTATTGAGAAGAGAGGGTCTTGTGTAAGGGATTATTACAGGGACAATAATGGAGAGTTTAAAGTAAGGATAAGGGTTAGACCGAATACCTACCTAAATAGTCGTTAGTAATATAATCTTTATTAGGCTGGGGGCATATATTAGGATAAGATGATTATGGAGGGAAATATGAGCAGGATAGAAGATCACATAAGACGATCGTTTGAATGCATCGAAGAGTATGCTAAACCTTCAGATGAGCAGAGAAAGATATTGGACAAGATGATCCCCGAGCTCCATGAGTGGATGGATGAGTATGATGGCAAGAAAGGGGAAGGATATGACTATACAGGCATCAACTGCATGAAGCACCGTGAGAAAAGACACCATGTTGAAGGTGCTAGAGAGGCAGAGCAGATATTCAGCAAGAAGTATGGCAAAGATTTCAAGGATATAATCATGCAGGAAGCTGGGAGGCATATAATGGATGATTGGGGATTCATCCCTTTTGCATTTGATTATGCCATCCCGGGATTCTGGAAGGAGAATAGAGGGTTCTAGCTGAGCCCGAAAGAGTCTATGAAACTGGATATGGTCTTATACTCGTTCAGGTAAGAGATTCCTTTGTCTGTCAGGAAATAAGTCTTGCCTTTAGCATCCTTCTTTTCCCTGACAAACCCTTCTTTGATGAGATACTTAAGATACTCGTCCAGCATCTGATGCGAGAGATTCGCCTTATACATTATATGGGTCGGCTTTATGCTTCCTTCTTTTCTCTGTATTACCTTAAGTATATCATGTATCACTTCAAGGCGTTCTCTTTTTGATTTCATTTTTTCAATGTCAACAGCAGATTTGTGAGAATTAAAAGGTAACACAGCAATTCTGCAACCCTCCCTGCCATGAAAAAGAAAGGGTTGAAAACTGAGAATATAAGGCTAAGCTGCCCTAATAATAATATCACAAAAGCTGCCAACACTATGAAAGGCTGAGATTGTTTATGCCTCTTATAGTTCTTATAATATTCTACTACTATGAACCACAGCAGGAAAAATGAGGTCAAGTGGAAAACAAGAAGGTGCCTGGGTGTGAACAATAAGGATATTGAAACAGCTCCTGCCAGGAGCATAAGTATGCGTTTATCTTCTATCTTCAGGACCATGTATACAAGAAGGACAAGGCCGAGCATGAAGAAGACTACATGGATATTCTCTGTAATGCTTGGGAATATAGGGGTCCTTCCTAGGGGGCCTAGGCCTTGGCAGGGGCCTGCATCTTCAATGCATGACAGATGGCGTGGGATAAAATTTACAGCTGCGCGCAGGATATAACTTATTGAGAATGATAGGAATGCGATGCTGAACAGCCTAAGCTGGTTCTGTTTCGTCAACTTGTAGATCCTATAAGCGAAGATGCTGACCAATAAGGTTATCACAGCAAAGATTAACATAAAGAGAAGATTAAATCCAAAGAATCCTTGAGATATTAGGTATCTCTCCATTGTGGTAATAGCCAGGGATTTGCCCTTTATAAACTTTATGCAAGACACCTCCGATTAATATTTAATAAGTGATTTATAAAACCTTAATCTATCATGATGTATTAACATTTGGAGGTGTTAAGATGAAAAATATTATAGGTATTTTTGGAGTATTGGCAGTGCTGCTGCTTGCGGTTGGCTCAGTGCATGCTATCGGAGGGTGTATGTATGGTTCTGATACAGGTGCTGCAAGGGCTGCGATAGAGGTAGGTGATTATGCAGCCTGGAAAGAGGCCATGCAAAGTTTTATAACAGAAGAGAATTTTAACGCGCTGAGAGAAAGACAGGGTAATTTTTCCGGTAGAGGAATAGGTTGTGCTGGTCAAGAGGAATGTGAAGGGAGACTTGGCCGATCCGGTGGAGGGGCTATGGCTTCAGGATCTCCTTATCATGCAGACATGGAATCGGCTATTGAAGCAGGAGATTATGAAGCATGGAGAGAAGCAGTCGATAAGTTCCAGCCTGTGCCAAGGATCGCTGAGCTGATAGATGCGGACAACTTTGACAGGTTTGTCGAGATGCACGACGCGATGGAATCAGGAGATGTTGAAGCTGCAAAACAGATCCGGGAAGAGCTTGGCCTAGGTCCTGGAAATGGAGGCAAAGGTTTTTCAGGACAGAGAACCGGAGAATGCGATGGAGACTGTGAAGGTATGCAGAAGCTGCAGAAGGGATCCAAACGAAATTTTATGGATAGAGTAAAGGGATTCTTCAGGTTCGGAAGGTAAATTTTTATTTTTTATTTTAACTTTCAGCATGTTACGCATGAACGATAAAAGAGGATATAAAAGAGATGAAGATTTAGTTCCGGACTTTAAGGTATGGACATAGAATAACCTAAAGGCAAGTAAATAAAATCTCAATCTTAAATCTCTTCTGAGATCTTTAGGCTTAAGAAACAAGTTTGGTAAGGAACTAGCAAAGCGAAGGACACGTGGTATGAGTGGGAAGGATATCTTCTGCTATCTTTTTATGTTAGCTCCATCCGAGAGGGAACAAAGTTTCCGTAACTTCCTATCATCCGACAGGAGGTATTATCCAGAAATTTAACTTCGCCTGTTTCAGCATCTACAAAGAACCTTTCGAAGCTGGCGTGATGGCCAGATTTTTCAAGGAAGCTGAAGGCCCAACCGAACCTTTGGAGATGCTCACTGAAGGCAAACTGCTGCCTGAACTTATTTTCCTTCACCTTTTCAGCGAGATCTTTTGGGCTGTCTGCAGATTTCTTTTTTGAGTAGTCCCTTAAGATCTTTAGCGCCTTATCAAGGGATATATCAATCTTCTGGCTTTCTCCTTTATTGAATGCAGGTAGCTGTTTTACCTTCTCGTTTCCTGTTAGCTTGCAGGACAGCAATCCTGCTTTTATATAGACTTCCTGATAGAATAAGAGATCCTCAGCTATGAAGACTATCTTCTTATCATCATACTTCTCTTTCTTGTCTTTGATGTAATAGAACACCACGATAGAGCCATCATCGAAAGGGTAGAAAGGATAGATGTCTATGTCTATATACTTTGAGACAAAATCCTTGCCAAGCTTCTTGTTCAATAAAGACCTTAGGAAGGTTATAGCCTTCTCCGCATCTTTGCTCTTTACTGGAATATTGCCGCCTAACTCCATTTTCTCTACCTTTGCCTTATATTATCGGGATGCCCCTGCCGAGGATCAAACTCGGGTCACAGCCTCCGCAGGGCCGTATACTATTCACTATACTACAGGGGCTTTATGAATTTGATTTGTGGTTTTGGTATATAAATATTGTAGGTGTTATGGGACTCCGGTTTTGTAGAAACTAGGAGTCGCATACGCGTGTTAACGGAGCGAGCCGTTAGTCGTATACTATTCACTATACTACAGGGGATTTATGCTGTAAGAATCAGGACTTCTTTATAAATTTAATTTATTATTCCCTTTCTTTTACTTGTCCCTAGACTGAGAATGAACTCCAAGAACATGCGCCAACAGTGGCGCAGACCGACCGGGGGAAGGCCCTTATGAAAATCAAAGATTTTCAGAAGTTCTGGAAATCTCTGATTTCCATAACCTACAGGGTGGTCGGTAGGTTTGAGCAGGGCGAAAACCGTCTGCCGCCAATGTTGTTGGCGCTTGCCTCTTTATCTAGCCTTGCCCTTTCTTATTATACCAACAAATTCTTTGACCTTATCCTTATAGCTTCCGTCTTTCATCTCAGCGGTCTTTATATGCATGGTTGCGACAGGCTTGGATGATAATTTTTCCATCTCTGCAAATGCTTTCTCATGGCCGGAACCTCCCATAGTGCAGAAGAATGCGACTTTTTTTGTCTTGTACAAGGAGAGCAATGTCCTTATGGCAGGAGTTACGGTCCATCCCCATATAGGGGTCCCTATGATTATAATATCATATTTTGTGGGATTATTCTTGAGCTCCTTTATCTCTGTCTTGATATTCTTCATGGCATCCCTTCCTGCAGTCAGATAGCCGATAGGGCCTGACCTGTTCCTCAAGTCTATTATCTCTTCAGTGTCTGCCTTTAGGGCATCAGCTATCTCCTCTCCTACTTTCTTTGTTGTGCCGCTCTTTGAATAAAATATCACTAGTTTCTTCATCTTCCCATCACCTTTGATATTACCTTATTAATATAGTCTTTGAAATAGTATTCATAATCGCATCTTAGCCTTGTCCTAATGTTGAACGAGTTCTTGCCTATAGTATTAGAATAAGAAAGGGCGCGGTGCCTTATGCTGGCTTCCCTTCCTATGACAAAATTCTTCTTCTTCTTTATCGCATTCAGGAAGCTTTCTGTGTCATGGGCTTTTGCATAGGTGATCACCCTTGATTTCTCGGATAAGAGATGGCTGTCGCTGCCTCCTGTGAACATCTTGTTGTTCTCAAGCTGCCATACCCTTGCCCTAAGGTTCATGTTTCTCATAGCCCTTCCGCATATGACCTCGACAGCATCTATCTTCCTGATTATCTCTTCAGAGAGCTTCCCTTCCCTTATCATCCCTTCAAGGTCGAATCTTAGTATTGAGCATGGATGGGCTGCTGATATCAAAGCGTCATATCTTTTTGCCGCTTCGAGCATCTTTATCGTGTCTGTGTTTGCGACTCCGCAGAATGTCTTTGAGCCGAAAGGCTTGACATACTTTTCATGGAACTCTTTCAGCGCCTTAACATCGTAGAAATATATGAGGTAGTGAGGCCCTTCCCTGCTCGATACCTCTATTCCTGGCACGAAAACACGGTCTTCCTTTATCTTGTCTATCTCAATGCACCCTTCGATCATGTTATGGTCTGTCAAGCATATGCCTATATCCAGCTTTTTTGCTTTCTTCACTATCCTCCTCGGGCTTGTGAAACTGTCAGAGTATTTTGAATGGACATGCATGTCTATACATAAGAAATCTTTGGTAAGCTCCTTGAGGTCAGGCTTACCGAACATCACCCTGCTTTTTATCATTATCCTTGCTGCATCAAATTATATTTATAAATTTATTGTTTTCTCCGGCCCTACTTGAAGGCAAGTGTTGAAGGCGCGTTCCTTCCAATGCATGGGCCGTCCATGACCCTGAATCCTGCCTTCTGGAGGTTTTCTCTTATATGCCTTGCGCATGAGTATGTTGCAAGGATGCCTCCTTTTTTCATAAGGGAATATATATCCTTGAAGAACTCCTCTGTCCAGAGCTCAGGACATCTTTTCGGAGAGAAAGGGTCTAGGAATACTACATCAAAGCTTATGCTCTTTATCTCTTTTATCTTCTCCTTTGCATCGCCATAAAGAAGGCGGATGCTGATGTTGCCATGCTCTGCATGATGCTTTGTTGCAGCTTCTCTTATGAGGTTATAGCTCTTGAAACCTATATCTACCTCTTTGGTCTCATCAAGGATGCATTGATCGTTCTCAAGGCAGACTATATTTATCCTGCATCCAGGATCTGAAGAAAGCGCGGCATCTATCGCAGCAGCAGAGTTATAGCCCAGGCCGAAGCATACATCAAGGATAGCGATGTTGCCTTTCTTTGCCAGCTCTGCTATCCTACAAGGCTCTGCATACTTCTTGACTGCTTCTTCCATAGCACCTGTGAGAGAATGATAGTATTCACCGTATTGAGCATTATGGAATGTAGCTGAGCCGTCCTTTGTTATTACCTGTCTCATCATCTAATCTTAAAATAGACCCTCCTGTTGTTCTTTCCTTTGTTCTCTGCCTTCAGGAACTCAAGCTCGCCGACTTCTGAGGTATTCTTCACATGTGTGCCTCCATCTGCCTGGGTATCGACATCTCCTATCGACACTATCCTCAGCTCGCTTATTGCAGGAGGCAGCGCTCCGGCAAGCTTTACCATCGAGGGTATTTTCAATGCCTCTTCACGAAGCATATTTTTGAATGTCACTTCAAGGTTTCTTCTGATGGCCTCATTAGCCTTATCTATATATCCTTTGATATTTTCTGGGCTGTAATCATCTAAACTGAAATCTATCCTGCACTTCTCAAGCTCTATCTGGTTGCCTGTGATGAGGCATAGGGTCTCATTATGGAATATAGCACTCACTATATGGCAGGCGGTGTGAGAACGCATGAACCTGTATCTCCTGTCCCAATCGATGATGCCTTTGACCTTATCTCCATCTTTGAGGCTCTCCCCATCTTCTATCTGGTGGCTTATCCTGCCTTCAGACTTACATACAAATATGACAGGAAACTCCTTGCCGTCGCTCTCCCTGACAAGTTTTCCTGTATCATGAGGCTGGCCTCCTGAATTTGGGTAGAATGCAGTCCTGTCAAGGAGGACAAACTTGCCTTCTTTTACGCTTTCTACTGTAGCCTCAAATTCCTTTAAATATGAATCTTCTAAGTATAATACTTCCATACTATCACCAACCCGTAAGAATCACAGCTAATATTTTAATCTAACTGTATGATAGTGTAGAATATAGAAAACTATAAATACTTCCTTAGCCGAAAAGATTGCAGATTAGGGGGTGTTTTGATGGCTAAGAAAAGGAGTCTTCCAGAGGGTGTTCTTATTACAACTCTTTCTAACACTCATGATGAGTTCTCTGAAAAGCTTGCTGAATTTGCAGGACAGCAGATAGATATAACTGATGTCATGGATCCAGGCAAGTTCTCCTCGGGGGAGTATGACCCTCGGCTTCAGATATATGAGCAGGATCATATCCTTAAAAGTGTAGAAGGCAAGACAATATATTATGTGATGATACAAGGGCCTTTTAATGATGCTCTAAATATGGTGGGCAGGGCAGGCATAGCAGCGCTCGCAGCAAAAGAGCATGGCGCTAAGAAGGTTATAATGATAGCTCCTGACCTTCCTTTCGCAAGGGCGGATATGGGGATCCAGGACTGCATAAACCTTGAAGAGAAATTGGAGAAAGGAGAGATATCACAAGCTCAGTTCGATAAAGGCAAGGCAAATTTTAAGAAGATAATAGGCAGGCCTAAATCTCTCCGCCATGTTGCAAATACATTCTATATAGATGGTGTGGATAGTGTCCTTACTATGCACCCTCATAGCGATGAGATGTATAAGATATTCGCTGAAGCGTATGGTGTAGCAGAAGGAGGGAAGATAGTGCATGCGATAAACCCTTCTTTCCTTGTCAGCCATTATCTTAGGACACAATCAGTATTGAAAGAGAGGATACTTGAGAACGGCGGGGAGAACCTTGTCTGCGTATCAGCGGACTCAGGCATAAGGCCATTTGTTGACAGGGTCAGGCAGCATACTTACCTCCCTAATATCAGCGTGTTATACTGCGATAAGGCAAGACTTGTGGCAAATAAAGCTGACGCGATAGAGATCAAGATCAAAGGCCAGTCTGAAAATTTCACTACACTGAACAATAAGATATTATTCTTCGCAGATGACATGGTAGATACAGGAGGCACCCTTATCAAGACTATAAGGTGGCTTTTTGGAGAGCAGAAAGAGTTTGGGCACAATCTTGGGATCCCTCAGGACCTGATCGTATATTTTACCCATCCTGTGCTGGCTGGCCAGAGTTTCCTCCAGAGGCAGAAGGAGCTTGCGGAAAGCAGAGCTACAGAGATAATCATGACAAATACAAGGCCTTACATAACCCTGGAGAGGATGGACAGGAAGTTCAAGAGGAAAGCTACAGTCATTGAGGTCGCATCACTGTTTGCTGACGCGATACATAACTGCTGCGAAGCAGGAGTGCATCCTGACGAATATTATAAGTTCGGTTCATGGCCAGAGCTTAGTAAGAAGGTCCAATCCCTTTATAGGCTAAAGAAGAGCACGATGCATTTCAGCCAGAGGGAGAGCTATCTTTCAGTTGAGGAATAATAACCTTTAAATACTCCTTTTCTTTTTTTAGGCTTATGGAAGGGGTGAACCAGACCTATGATTTTCTTGCAGGGCTTAGCTCAGATGCAGGCATAATAAGGTTCATAACAGATGTTGTCTGGGCCCGTTTTATAGCCCTCATCAAGGCGCCTATAATAAACCAGGACATGCTTTGGATAGCGATACCTGTGATAGCATCTCTTATACTGGTGCAGATATATCTGGGCAGGTACAAGGATGAGGGCACGAGCATCAACGAGGCTTTCGGCAATTCTCTTGTACTGATCTTTGTAGGCTTTGACCTTCTAAGGCATCTATACACCAGCTATGGGCCGGCTTACTCAGGAAACCTAGTATTTACTATAAAGGTCATGATAGGTTTCTTCCTTATAGTTGAGGGATTTGTTCTTATGTTCATGGATTTCTTCCACCTGCTTCCTGAAAGGATAGCTGTATTTATGGGAGGGCCTATAATGAACGGGATGACTACCTACACGGCTATAGTCTTGATATATTCTGAGCATGTCCCTATAGACCTTGCCACTATACTTGCTGCAATAATGCTGTTCATAGCGTTATTCCTAATGTTCACAGGTATAAGATATATAATCCCTACCTCTTCAGAATCCCAGGTCAGGATGATGGAAAAGCGCCTTGAAGAGATGAAAGTAAAGAAGAAAAGCAGAGCAAGATAGGATATTCCGACATCTTTGAAGAACTGGCAGGCAAAGAGAATCAATAATCATTCAGGCTGATCTGGCCTTTCCTCTTATTCTCAGGAACTTTCTGCTTGTCTACGCTCTGGCCTACCTGCTCCTTTACATCGATTGCAACCTTCTTTCCGAGGATCTGTGCAAGAGTGATGACGTCAGCCTTCTTGACATCCCCTATATTCTCTATCTTGTGGCTGAAAAGCTTTCTTGCCCTCACCCTTCCTATATTCTTCAGCTGAAGCAGCGCAAGAAGCTCTTCCTTCACCCCATACTTGAGCCTGAAGCGGAGCTTCGAGAGCTCCTTAAGCACAGGCTTGAACTGCATCATCCTTGCTAGCTCTTCGGAAGCATAGAGGAGCCAATCAGATCTCTCAAGCTTTACCCTTATCTCACCAGGTCTTATATCATATTTCTCAAGGAGATATTCTTCATCATTCTCATCTATCCAGTCCTGCATGAACATCGCAGTCTTTACAGCATTCATGAACTCCTGGTAGTCTTCACCATACATATCAGGCTCTTCCTCAAGGAGGCATTCTTCATATTCGACGAATCTCTCCTGGAGCTCTTCTACTTCCTTGACCTTGACTCTCAGAAGAGGCCTTATCTCAAGAGTAGAGCATAGCATATGGAGGAAAGAGAAAGGTATGATATCCTTTCCTGATGCAGCTCTTAGAGATTCTATGATCTTATGCGCGGTAAGGGGATCTATATACAGCTCTGCAACCCTCTTGCCGAGGGGTGTAGCTTTTATCTTCTCATTAAGTATCTCTCCGGCTGTCTTGAACTCATCATCTTTTGTGCTGAACTGTATGAACTCAAACTCTTCAAGAAGGTCAAGCATCTTGTTGATTATGAACTCCAGCTTTACCATATCCTTGAACTGATGAGCCCAGAAAGATTCTGAGAAGAAGTCAACAAGCTCTGCTTTTGTCCCTACAAATCCTGTTGATATCAAAGAAAGTATGTAAGTCCTAAGGACAGGCTCGACAGCAAGCTTTGAGTAGATATTCTCCGGCAGGCCGTTGATATACCTCTCCCTGATATCATCCTTATCTGAATCTGATCTAGCTATTGTTATAGCCTCCCCATATTGGTCAAACTTTGGACGTCCTGCCCTGCCAGCCATCTGTAGGAATTCAAGAACTGGGATATAAGAAGCGCCCCATCTGCCTTCAAATCTTTTCAGGTCGCGGATTACAGCCCTGAATGCAGGAAGATCCAGACCTGCTGCAAGAGTAGGGGTTGAACAGATTATCTTTATCTTGCCATCTCTGAAAGAATCTTCAATGAGCTCACGCTGCTTTGAGACCAAGCCTGCATGATGGAAAGCTACGCCTTTCTTTATGCATTCAGCAAGGCGCTCGCATTGTGTAGTCGGTTTTGAAAGGGCAGATAGGATGTCAAATGATAGGTTGTCCAGATCTTGAGAAGGCTTAAGCTTTTTTGCGATTTCCTCTGCAGACTTTTCCGCACCTCTCTTTGAGCCTACGAAGATAAGGGCCTGTTTCTTCGAGCTGATAGTATCAAGGGCAATATTGATTACAGCA
>CAYNQH010000018.1:0-220 GCA_964399255.1 uncultured Methanosarcinales archaeon
AATCCAGAATATATGTTCGGAAGCGAGTCTTACATCGTGCCATCGATGAATTACACCATAAAGGTCATATCTTCAGAGACCGGAGCAGGGATGCACAACAGATGGGTCTACCTCGACCTCTCTGACATTATCGGCACAGGCAAATGCACCAATGGAATATGCCGAGCTGATGAATGCACCTCCTCCGGAAACACCTGGACATGCAGGTGGTTCGTAACAC
>CAYNQH010000018.1:230-1247 GCA_964399255.1 uncultured Methanosarcinales archaeon
AAAGACCATATCTTCGCTCAAGAAGCAGCAGAGGTAAGGGTATTCTCACAGTCAAAAGACGATGCGCTCAACCCCTTAGACGGGCTTATGACGCAGACATTCCAGGTCGATGATGACCCTCCAGAGATGTACATGTTCAACTTCAGTGCAGTCATAGGTGAAGAGAACCCTACATATCAGGACAGGAACATAAGCCAGCTGCTTGAAGGCAGCGGAGCCAAGTTCTACGCATACTTCTATGAGAAGACTGCCATGTCTGAGGATGATGTATGGGCAAACTTCTCAAAGATACACGCACCTGACCCTGCAGGCAGCATAGAGAAAAGGTATCCTGTAAGATGCGTTCCTATAGAAGACGAGTTCTCCACAGACAAGCACTACTGCTATTGGGAGATCGCAAACCTGCAGAGCTCAGGAGGCTCCCTTGTAGACATAGATCTGCATTATGCAGACATATTCAACAACAACGCAAGCAATATCACGCACGGCTATTGCCCTCAAGGCCCTGGTCCTGGAGGATGCTGCGGAGGACAATCATCAGTAACATGCCCTGTAGGCCCTGACTGTCCTACAGGTACGATAGCATGCCCCGGATGCAAAAGCGAGACAGAACTCTTCGGAAGCTTATGCCACCTCACAGAGGGAGTAAGGGTATTCAGCATAAACCTGTCTGCAAATTACACATTCAACAACTTCAACTACTGGCATGTCAATGTAGAAAACAGCGATGGGGTTGTAGGAAAATCAAAGACAGATCCCCGTGCAATAGACAGGAGGATGGCAAACCTCCTCAATTATAATCTCATAGCCCAGTTCAAGCAGACATGGAAGAGCAGCAAAGACCTCGAGATACTGAACTTCAGGTTCGAGGGAGACAGCTGCCCTGCAAATTTCATAACCTGCGATCTCTTCGGAGGCGCTGTAGACTGCTCAGACAATGAGACAGTTGAAGTCACGGCAGACCCTTTCGTCATGAACGTAAGCTACTGGAGCCCTGTCGAGCCGGAGAGGACGAAC
>CAYNQH010000018.1:1257-10531 GCA_964399255.1 uncultured Methanosarcinales archaeon
TACGGAGAAAAGGACCCTATAAATGTAAGGATAAAGTTCAAGAAGAACAATGCATTCTGCGACATAAAAAATGTGCCATTGAACTGCAGCGTCAAGATAATCTCAAGGAACCTCAAGCTGGGAAGGTTCTATCCTGAAGAGACAGACAATGTGATATTCAACGTAAGCGTAGTGAGCAGCTGCATAGAAGACACCATAAACGATGAGTTCATAAAAGATCTTGCTGATGAGGTTGAATACATAGACTGGTATACTGAATTTGCACATACCTTATACGGCATTGCGAAGATGCTCGGCACGATATGCGATTTCGGCGGAGTCTTCATGAAGCTATACCAGCTCTATGCAGAGATGATAAGGCCAAGCGTGCTCTTGATAGCGTATACTATGAGCTTATTCCCAAGCCCTGCAGCAAATCAAGCAGCAGCAAGCATGGCCTGTTATACAGAAACATTCTTCTGCTCATTGAACAATTTCAAGGCCACTTCGCTCATACCAGGCGAGAAAGAAAAAGAAGGTTCAGGCATGACAGGCTGGGACAAGCTCTGCAATGCATTCACATGCAACAAATGCATCATACCTTTTGGCGGACAGTCAGAAGAAGAAAGAAATAAGAAGTGTAAAACAGCTGAAACTCCAGGTTGCGAGGCTGAAGGAAAAGCCAAACCCTCTACTCTTGGCAGGACAGAAGAGGGTTGGAGCTGGCAGACATTCCAGACAGAAGGGTATCAGAGCTATTTTTCAGGAGGATTCATATTTGACGATGATTTAGAAGGAAATGAATTAGGATTCTGTGATAAGTATACCCAATCTTCCACAGATAACAACGGCCAGCCTACAAGGATACCTTCCAACGATAACACAGGCATAGGCAGTGCTGCTCTTGGAGGTGCATGTTCAGAGATGTATGATTCTTTTGCGATAGATCCTTTTGATAACATCGTAGACAGCCTTGCATGCGGCTGCGTGACAGGAGTGCTCTATAACATAAGGAAGCTCAGAGAGATCGACTGCGCCTACCTTGCATGCGCATATTCATTCGCTGTAGTGGGGCTGAATATAGAAGGCTGCAAGGAATGGAGAGAGTACAACAAGTGTGTATACTGGTGGGGAGTCTGGTGGACTCTTATGCCCTGGCAGAAACTCTTTGAAGGAGCGTACAACCTGCTGAACAAGATTGCCACCGAATGGCCTTACATGATTATGAATGCTGTACTCAACGGCATGTGCCCTCAGTATGCAAAGTTCCAGGATTCAAGCTGTCAATCACTTGGGCTTGGAGGCAGCGGGAAAGAAGCATATAGTGCCTGCAAAAAAGGCCAGCCGAATATATTCACAAAATTGTTAGACGCAAACCCAGGAGGCTCCATGGTCTGCGTGCTTATGGACTCATGGGCATCATACCAGGCATGGGATGAGGTAAGCAAGAATGATGACTTCTGGGAAGAGTTCTTCTCATTCGAAGATATGTTCGCAACAGAAGAATCCATCTGCGAGATAGAAGAGGTCAAGGAGATCATCGAGCTGATAAAAGAGGAGAGAGAATAAAGATGTTCAAACACAAAAAGCTGGCATTGATGCTGATCCTGATAGTGCTAGCTTTCTTCGCTGCAAGGATGATAGCTGCTGCTCCAGAGAACCCGTATAATCAGATTGTTGAAGACGCTCAAAAGAAATTAGAGGAGGCGCAAATGGCTAGACAAGAGGGCATAGATCCTACACCAAATAAAGATCCTAAAAAACAAGAAGAATTAGAAAACGCAGTTAAAGATGCAGAAGCAAATCTAGAGAGAGCTAAAGAATCTGTTGAAAATTGGCAGGAACAAATGGATAAAGTCCAAGAGATGTGGGATAATATACTCGCGACTGGGGATGATGATTCATTTACAAGCGGCTTTTGGGAAGGGTTTGGATACGGCCTATTCTCTGACATAAACCCTACGCAGCATAACTTTTATGAGAAGACTTTCGGATTAGGACAACTGGCAGAGGATGGTTCTTTATGGCCTGAGGATTGGCCTGCTCCAGGGCAGTGGGAGAAGACCATATGCATGGCACAGGTAGATCCTGATGAATCACTAGCAGGGGATAATGTCGATGATGTCATCCTATGCAATAATGAGAACGGGCTTCCATTATGCGTAGTTGCAGTGCATGCAGAAGGCCAGGCTGACTATCCTGGCGGCAGGCCTGAAGACAGCCTGGTAGTAGAGGATAACCCTGTAAATTATATAATCACATACGGAATCCATAATCCCGGCTGGGTAGAAGATGGAGATAATCTCTTCTACGAGGTCCACCTGGGAGGCTATATGAAAGACGGCAAAAGGATAAGGATGGGCCTTGTAGACAATGACGGCAGCCCAGTGTACGGCAAGAAAGTAGGTAAGAATGAGATCGAGACAGGCTATATTGTCAAGCAGGTGCCTGCCAATATGACATTTGACACTGTCACAGTGATGTATTTCTTCTCAGAAGAAAGCGATTATGAGGATGTTGACGCTGATGAGGTCCATGTAAAGGCGCATCACGGCAATATAGTGGGGTTCACATGGGGATGGGCTGCAAAGTGGGAGAAAGGTAATGTAGGAGGCTCAGGCGGAGGCAGTGGAGGAGGCTAAGGCGGAGGCAGTGGAGGAGGTTCTGATGATCCTTTCCCCGGCCTTGATGGTACGATATAAGATGAAACAAGCAATAAACAAGATAGGAAAGGGAATGAAGGCAATAACAGGTAATTTTTCGATGTCATGGAAGATGCTATTGCAGTCATTCAAGAGGATAGACCTTAACTTCCTCTATATCCTTTTCTTTGATGCACTGTTCTACCTTTCTATAGGCCTTGCCTCGATATTCTTCTATAACCTTATAACCAACAAGCTCGGAGAGCTCGTCAAGATGATCCCTCTGGACCAGGCATTGTCCCCTAACCAGCTCATGGTTGTCGGCCCCTATGTAAAGGCCATGATCTACCAGGTTATTGCGCTTATGATATGCTGGCTGCTCATAATGCTTGCGTTATGGGCTGTGCTCAAAGGGTTTGTCTGGCTTTTCACGCTTAAGAAGCATTTCTCTATGTCATACATAATCACGTTCGTGCTTTTCAACCTGGTATGGCTAGGTTTCTGGGCCATATTCACCTTCTTCCTGAGCATCATAGCGAAGCAGGCTGCATTCATGATGATCCTTATCATCGTCATAATCCCATTGTTCCTGTTCTACACACCTATAATGCTTACCCTTTTCGATACAAGGATATGGATCTCCCTTAGGGAAGGCCTCAAGTTCGGCAGGAATATAGGCAAGCTTATATCCTCTTACCTATTCGCCCTTATCATGTTCATCCTCCTGACGATAGTGCTTGTATTGCTCAGGTTCATACCTTCTCCTTTCTATATGGTGCTGACAGGAGCTTCGCTTCTTGTATTCCTGACATGGGCAAGGATATACCTCTCGACTGTAGTTCTTTCTGTAAGCAAAAAGCAAAAAGATTAAATAAGGTCATCATCCACCAAAGAGCATGGAAAAGAAAATAGAGATAATCCTGCTTATCATCCTTGTCATATTCTCTTTTGGGACAAGGACTATAACACTTGACACAGGGACCTATTTTGGCGCAGATGCTTTCTTCCATTATTCTATAGTAGAGCAGAACCTAAAACAGGGAAAGCTTACAGGGCATAATGACCTAGACCTATGCTATGACGGCGTCAAGGCCGGCCACCCTATAGGGTTCTACGCCATGCCTTACTATCTTTCATATATAATCGGCTTGCAGAATGCATTCAACCTCACGCCTGTGATCGCAGGGGTGATAACCATAATCCTCCTCTATTACCTAACATCTATGCTTTTCAGCAAGGAGATAGGCATGATAGCAGCATTCATCCTTGCAGGCCTCAATGCCCATCTTGCAAGGTCGGTAGCTCTTGTATACAGAGGGGACAACCTTATACTTCCTTTTGTGCTCGGCAGCCTGATGCTTGCCCTGATGTTCCTTAAAGAAGAGAACCTCAGGAAGAAGGCTTATTATGCTCTCGCTGCAGGACTTGTCACAGGCATCGCTCCGATAGTATGGAACGGAGCTGCACTGGCACTGGGCATATTCAACATAGCAATAGCATCATACATAGTTTTTGACTATCTTTTCAAGAAGGATGTGAGGATCAATCTCATGTTCTCCTCCCTCGCTCTTCTGATACAGGTAGTTCTTGCCCAGGTGATAGCAAGAAGGTTCCTGACAAATTTCAAGGAGTTCTACCTGCATGGATACCTTATCTATTTTGTAGGGCCTTTCATGCTGCTGTTCATAATGCTTGAGATAGGGCAGAGGTTCTCAAAGAAGCATACTATGGTGAGGTATTCGCCTTTCATAGCGATAATACTCGGAGGGGTCATAGCTGTCTTGACCAAGAAAGACAAGATAGACGAGCTCATATCAGGCTTCGGCATGATAACCCCTACAACCACTTTCCATGAGACCATACAGGAGCTGAAGCCCCTCACTACTGATTATTTCTGGTTCCATATGTGGATAATAGCCATATTCGCAGCAATAGGCCTCATAATAATAGCCATGAAGTGGAACAACAAGCGCATGATCTTATGGGCGATGGCGCTCCCTATGACCTATATGATGATCTCATCGAAAAGGTTTGTATTTTTCGCAAGCATACCTTTCGCTATGCTTTCAGGACTTTCAATACACACTATCATGAAGGGGTTTGAGAAGATGGTAGACAAGAGGATTCTAGTGATTATACCTCTAGCGATAGTCCTATTGAGCGCATACCATGGTGTGAACTCTATAAACACCCTTCTCATACCAAGGGCGCAGCCTGACCTTGAGAACGCTCTCAAAAGCTTCGGGCAGACCTCGCCGGAAGATGCATGCATGATAGCTACCTGGGAAAAAGGAGGCATGGTCCAGTATTATTCAAAGAGGCATTCCTACACCAGCTCGGTAGGCGGCCAGAGCATACCAAGGATAAACAAGAGCAATACCTTCCTGCTCACAGACAAGAATATATACTTTGGCAAAGGGAACTATTACATCCTGGTGCAGGAGGAAGACCTTATGCAGATACTAAGCATGAACCAGCTGACAAATGTAGGCGGGATAGGAGGCTCTCTTCTGTCAAGAGAGGATCAGAAGGACACTCCGGAATATGGCGAGCTTCTCCTTAGATCAGACGCTTCTGCAGATAAGTTCATGGTAAGGCAGAGCAAGACAGGGAACCAGAGCGTATCTGCCTTCAGGGTACAGGATGGAAAGCTCCTTCCTGTTAAGACACTTATAATCAACCAGGACAGCTTCAGCGTCAGCTTCAGCACAGATAGATTTGCCGATCCTGGATGTGTCTATATAGGCAACAAGCTTATGGCTCACTTCAGCTCAGCGCTTTGCAGCTCGAACATGATACAGATGCTCGCAGGCAATGACATAGAAGACATGGAAAAGACCTATATGCAGAAAGGAGTGTCTATATATCATCTTATATCCTCTTCTCGATCAGCCATAACCCCCAATTAGTTTATGGTTTCTTTTATCAGGCTTGAGCTTAATCATCAAGGACTCGCCATCCTAACAGAAAGCTTTAATAAATAAAGACCAATACTTAGCCTTATGAGACCTGAAGTTTCTGTAGTCATGCCCTGCCTTGATGAAGAGAAGACGATAGGGATATGCGTCTCTAAGGCGCTCAAGGCACTGAAAGACAGCCATCTCAAAGGAGAAGTCATAGTAGTCGATAACGGCAGCTCTGACAGGTCTGTAAAGCTGGCAAAGCAGGCAGGAGCAAGGGTCGTGTTCCAGCCTGTGAAAGGCTATGGCAGCGCCTATCAGAAAGGCTTTGAAGAGGCGCAGGGCAGGTATATCATAATGGGCGATGGTGATGATACATATGATTTCTCTGAAGTTCCAAGATTCTACAACAAGCTGAAGGAAGGATATGATCTGGTCATGGGATCCCGGCTCAGGGGGCAGATAAAGAAAGGCGCCATGCCCTGGCTGCACAAGCATATAGGGAACCCTGCACTATCATCCATGCTGAACTTCTTCTTCAATACCCGGATAAGCGACTCGCACTGCGGGATGAGGGGGATAAGGAAAGAAGCTTATGAAAGGCTCGGCCTCAGGACTATCGGGATGGAGTTCGCATCAGAGATGGTCATAAAATCAGCCAAGGAAAAGCTTAAGATAGCAGAGATCCCCATCACATACTATCCCAGGAGAGGGGAATCAAAGCTCTCTTCATTCAGGGATGGATGGAGGCATCTAAGGTTCATGCTGATGTACTCTCCTGATTATCTTTTCATATTTCCAGGATTGATAATGTTCTGGCTCGGATTTTTCATAATGGCTTTGCTGCTGAAAGGCTCTGTAATTATCGGAGGGTTCAGCTTTGACATCCATCCGATGGTTGTAGGCAGCCTGCTGATGATCTTAGGATTCCAGGTCATGACAACAGGGCTTTTCGCAAAATCATTCTCTGTAGTCAACGGCTTTGAGAAGCAGGACATCATGGTGGATTTCATCCATAAGCATGTAAGCCTTGAGAGAGGAGTTGTAATCGGCATGGTAGTGCTTGCAGGAGGGCTTGCTATAGATATACAGATACTGCTCAGATGGCTCAGCACCAGTTTCGGAGAGCTTGCACAATTGAGGAGCGCGATATTCGGATCAACCCTTATAATCTTGGGAGCTCAGGCGATGTTCTCAGCATTCTTCCTTAGCATGCTGGTTATAGAGAGAAAATAATTTCATTATTAACTAAAAGCTTATAAAAAAGGTTATTTGTTAATTTTAAAATTTAGTTTCAATTTTAACTAAAAATGGTTAATAATGATTATTTGTTAATAGAAAAATTTATATATCCAAACATATCTGCACATGCATGGATCAGTTAGAAGAGCTAGAAAAGACTTTTTTGGAGGAATATGAAGCAGCGGGGATATTGCTGCAAAGAGAGATGGTTAAATCAGCCACCATACTCCTCTCAAAGTCATTATTTGCTTTAAACCTTCTGCGAAAGAATCTGTTAAGATGTTTAAAAAGATCATAAAAGAGATAATTGAAGAAAATGAAGGAGTTAGTAAAAAAATTAAAGATATTGCTAAAAAGGAAAGAGATTATTGATATAATCTTTTTTGGTTCAATAGCAAAAGGAAGGACTTCTGCTAAAGATCTCGATGTCATCATCTTATCAGATGATGGAAAGATAGTCTTGAAGAAGGAAATAAATGAAATAGCAGGTAGGAACGTAGATCTCCAGATCGTAGGCCTTAAAGACTATGATAGGTTCATATGGTTAACCATGATCAAGGAAGGCTTTTCAGTAAAACATAATGATTACCTTTTTAATGTCCATAAGATAAGACCCAGCATCTTATACAAATATTCTCTAAAACAGCTAACCAATTCAAAGAAGGTTATGTTCGAAAGGGCGATCAAAACATTCAAAGGGGTCCAAAGACTCTCAAACAGCGTGGTTTTAGTGCCGATAGAGATCTCCTCAGATTTTTCTGACTTCCTGAAAGAATGGGAGATAGATCTTGATTCCACAGAATACCACCTGCTTCCTTTGGTCAGGAAAGAGGAAATATGAAGATAGCTATAGTGTATGACATGCTCTACCCCTTCAATATCGGAGGAGCAGAAGTCAGGAACTACGAGATAGCCAAGGTGCTTGCTAAAGAGCATGATGTGCATCTTATAGGCGTGAAGCTATGGAAAGGCAAGCGCGTGATGAAGAAAGAGGGCATCACATACCACGGAGTGTGCAGGTATCGCAGGCTTCATAGCTTTTCCGGCAAAAGATCGATAATAGAGCCGATGTACTATTCTTTCAGGCTTTTCTTTTATCTGATGAGGCATAAGTTTGATGTTGTTGATGTATCAGCCTTCCCTTACTTCCCTGCGATAAGCTGCAAGCTGTACTGCTGGCTCAAGAAAGTCCCTTTGGTAATAACCTGGCATGAGGTCTGGATGGAATACTGGTATGAATACCTAGGCAGGATCAGGGGCTTTTTCGGCATGAAGATCGAGAAGAAGGTCTCAAGGCTTACAAAGAACATGGTAGCGGTATCAGACCATACTAAGAAGAGGCTTGCAAAGCTGGGCGTAAAGTCAGAAGATATCAAGATAGCGTATAACGGAGTAGACATAGCTAAGATAGAGAGCATAAAGCCTTCAAAAGAGAAGTATGACCTTATATACGCAGGAAGGCTGATGAAGCATAAGAACGTTGACCTGATTATCAGGGCTGTATCCATAATAAAGAAGAAGAACCCGAAGATCAAGGCAGTGGTAGTAGGCGCAGGCCATGAGCTTGAAGCGCTGAAAAGGCTGTCTGCAAATCTAGGCCTTAAGGAGAACATAATATTCAAAGGATTTGTGCAGGATCTTGATGATGTCTATGCTTATATAAAATCATCAAAGGTGTTTGTGCTGCCTTCTGAGCTGGAAGGATTCGGCATAGTGGTCATAGAGGCATATGCCTGCAGGAAACCTGTAATAGTGGTGAACGCTCCTAAGAACGCAGCCAAAGACCTGGTCACAGAGAGGACAGGCTATATAGTCGCAAAAGATGCCTCAAGCATGGCTATCACGATAAACAAGCTGCTGAAGAAGGACCTTGAGAAGATGGGAGAAGATGCTTACAATTATGTCAAGGAAAGGTTCACCTGGGAGCTAGCTGCTAAGAGATGTCTGGAGATATACCAAAGCATGGCTAAGTAAGATCAGAGTAGCAGTTATTATAAGCAGGAAGGCAGCCCCAAACACCTGGAATTCTGGTATAAAATAAAAGCTTGCTGCAAAGTAGAATATCACTCCGATGATCAGAGGTATGAGCGCTTTCTTTAATCTTGATCTCCCTATCAGGACTGTTGATATAACCCATCCTATGCTTAGAAGAGCCATCCCTATCACAAGAAGGATAAGGACAGAAGAAAGCTCTGCAAATCTGTCAGGATATAGGATTGTAAGGATTTGTTTGCCGAATAAAGCTGTGAATATTATCCCGGTTATATAGAATACTGCCAATGAGCCGAAAAGCCTCTTCATGTCTATCTTCTTATTTGAAGATACCATAGGGAGGAGCGCTATCGTAAGCGCAGTCGTTATATAATACACAAACCTCGCCAGAAGAGCAGACCCTGAATATATCCCTATGATTGAGTTAGGGATATTGAAGAATTTCAATAGGATAATATCAGACCTCACCAGGATCGTAGTGAGGATAACCACTAATGCAACTGGCAGCGAGAAATGCAT